>CANGGC010000029.1 GCA_947453125.1 Planctomycetaceae bacterium
ACGCCGGGAAGGTTGGCAAGCGACGGCAGGTCGCTCGCCTCGAAACGCCCCCCGGCCTTCGAGAGGATGTCGACCGCCGGCACCCCCTCGATCGCTGACGTGAGGGATTTGTAGCCGGCGCGGGAGGCGTCGGCCGACACCCAGGTCGCGACGACGGCACCGACGGCAACCGCGACACTGGCGATCGTCGCCAGTGCCCTGCCGGGCCGGCTCGTCCACTGCCGAACGAGGAGCCGGCGCAACTCGAACACGCCGAGACTCATCGGCGCTTCCTTCCGGCCCGTCTGCCGCCAGCGCTCCCACGATCTTCCGAGGCTTGTCGGGCGACCGGCGGGCGCCCGCCGCCGACCGGGCTGTCGGGCTGGAGGGTGTCGGAGATGATCCGACCGTCGGCCATGCGGATGCAGCGGCCCGCTACGGCGGCGATCCCCGGATCGTGGGTCACGAGCACGACCGTCTGGCCATGATCGGCGACGATCGATCGGAGCAATTCAACGACGCGGCGGGAGTTTTCGGAATCGAGGGCCCCGGTCGGCTCGTCTGCCAGAACGATCGCCGGCGAGGTGACCAGCGCCCGCGCGATCGCCCCCCGCTGCTGCTCACCGCCGGAGAGGGCATCGGGACGGTGGTCGGCCCGGTGGCCCATGCCGACCGTCTCGAGCGCGGCGCGCGCGGCCGCGTCACAGCGAGCCTCGGGGATGCCGTCGAGCACCAGCGGCAGGCCGACGTTCTCGACAAGTGACAATTCCGGGAGGAGGTTGTAGCGCTGGAAGACGAAGCCGATCCGCCGCCGACGGACAACCGCAAGGTCGTCGTCGGCGAGGGCGGCCAGGTCGACCCCCTCGAGCAACACCCTGCCGGCGGTTGGCCGGGTGATGCCGCCGAGGAGGTGGAGGAGCGTGCTCTTTCCCGACCCCGAGGCGCCGGTGATCGCCACGAACTGCCCCGGTTCGATCTCGACATCGACGCCACGGATCGCCATCACGCCAGACGTCGATCCGGCGGCGGCCCCGAAGGCCTTCTCGAGGTGCTCGGCTCGGAGGATCGCCACGGTGTCACGCCACCCGGTTCGGGGGCAGCCTGGAGGAACGGGGGAAGGGGAGAAGCTGGGCAACGGTGGGTCAATGTACCCCAACACCCGCGAAGCTCCGATCCCAAACCGGCGGAGTGTTCCGGTGCGGTTTTCTGAAGCGATCAGGCAACGAGTGACGAATCTTCCCGATGTGCCTCCGGCGGAAGCTTCGCCCCGATCACGCACCTGGACTCCGCCATGTTTCCCCGAACACGATTCGCCCCTCCCGTCGCCCTCTTGGTCGCCCTCGCCGGCGGGTTTCCGCTGGCCGCGGCGGAGGAGGGCTCGTGGCCGCGGCCGCCGGGTGCCCCGATGCAACTCCCCTCGTCGGAGGTGCCGCTAGCGGTGACGCCCGATGACGGCCTCGTCGACGGCCTCCCGATGGAGGGCCTTGTTCCCTCCCCGCGGACGCTCGAGGAGTTCGTCGCCCTGGCGGAACGGAGCCATCCGCGAATGCTCGCCGCCCGCGCCGCTGTCGAGGCCGCCCGCGGGAAGGCGGTGCAGGCTCGGCTCTACCCGAACCCACAGGTCTTCGGAGGCTCTCCCCAGGCGACGCCGGCTGGGGTCGTCGGATCATCGACACAGTACTTCACTGGTGGCCAACAGGAGGTCGTCACGGGGGGCAAACTCCGCCTCCAGCAACAGGCCGCGTTGCGAGACGTCCAGAGAGCTGAATACGAACTGATCCGGGCCCGCTTCGACGTGCTCCGGGGCGTTCGCCAGAGCTACTACCAACTCCTCGTCGCCCAGCGTCGGATCGAGATCTACAAACTCCTCCTCGACATCGCCAAACGCTCCTACGAGATCGGCCGTCAGCTCGCCGAGGCTGGGGAGGGGACGAAAGCCGACGTCCTCTTCTGGAGCATCGAGCGCGACCGGGCCGAGGTGCGGATCCTCAACGCGACGGTGTTCATCGAGACCGGGCGCCGCGAACTCGCCGCCGCGATCGGCCTGCCACGGGTCGATATCGAGCGACTCGAAGCCGATCTCTTTCAGGAATTGCCGAACTTCGACCTCAAGGAGCTCCAGGAGGCGGTCGTCCGCAGCAATGCCATGCCGCGAGCTGCGGAGGCGCGGATCGCCGGCAACCAATGGGCGCTCGAGCGGGCCGTTGTCCAACCGATCCCGAACATCAATCTGATGGGTGGATACCAAAGAGAAATCAACTACCCGCCCGCCAATCAGGGGATCTTCCAGGTCACGATGTCGGTCCCCATCTTCGACCGCAACCAGGGAAACATCCGTGCCGCGCGGGCCGATATCGCCACGGCGCGGGCCGACCTGCGGATGGTGGAGCTCGATCTCGCCACGCAGACTGCCCGAGCCGTGGCCGCCTACCGGACATCGCAGCGACTCGTCGATTGGTACGAGGAATACATCCTCCCCAAGGCCCGGGAAACGGTGACCCTCACCCAGACACTCTATGCCCGCGGCGAGGTCACCTTCTTAAGCCTCCTCCAGGCGCAGAAGATTCTCACCGAGACGGAGCTAGCCTACGTCGATGCCCAGGCCGAGCGCTGGACCGGCGCCGTGGCGATCGCCGATCTCCTCCAGCTCGAGGAGTTCCCACCGCGGGCCGACGCCCCGGCGGCGCAGCCGATGGGAGGGGCTTCGTCGCCTGAGGAAGTGAAGGCCCCGGCCGCCAAGAAGCCGGACGGCGCCGCCAAGCCGAACGACAAGGCGCAGCCCGCAGCGCCGGCAGACGCGAAACCGAATGCGCCCGTGCCCCCGCAGGCCGGTCGTGCAGCCGAGCCGCCGGCGCTTGCCGCCCCCCAAACTGTCGCCCCTCAAGCGGAGCCGGCAATCGTTCCCCCCGCACCGCTCTCATCGGCAGGGCAGGGGGGGAGGCCGCTGACGACAAACGCGCCGCCGGCCTCCGGGACGGTGACGCTTGTGGGGTCCACACGTGAAGCCATGCCGGCCGCTCCACCCACGACGGCAGCCGTCCCGTCAACACCGGCGCCGAAACGCCGGGGGCTCTCGGCCCTGATTCCCGATGCCTACCTGCCTGGGCGTTCGAGGACCGGGCGATAGCCTCATTCCGCCGCCACGACCTCGAGGTCGAGATGGGCCTGACGGGTGGCTCCGGCCACGGTGTCGGTCACGCTCCACTCGAGGCGGTGACGGCCGGGCTTGGCGTCCTCCGGGATGCGGAGGAAATAGCGGGCAAAGTAGTCGCGGCGCGGGGCCGGGCAGGTCTCGACGATCGGCTCGAAAGACCATTGCCCGATGCGCTGACCACTGCCATCGACCAGACGGAAGCTCGAGTCGATGCCGGTGGTGTGCCCGTCCGCGGCAGAACGGATCTGGAGGCGGTCGAGTTCGAAGTAGACGATCACTTCCTGCCCCGGCCGGAATGCCGTCGATGGGAAGCGTTCGACGTTCCCCCAGCCGCGGACCCGGGTCGCAAAACAGGCGTTGTTGACGGCGGGGCCGGCAGGCACGACCGGGGCGGTGGCCGTCACGGTCGGAGGCTCGAACGATTCCGGGGTCGGCGGCATTGGCGCAGCCGCGTCGTTGACCTGCTCCACGAACACGTCGGCGACCGAGATCGGCGCCCCCTGCGGTTCGATGAGGGCCGCCACGACCACCGGCGCAGGGACTGCGCCGGTGATCGGTCGGGCCGGAACCTCAGCGATGGCGAGCGGCTGCGGGGCTTGTGGAGTTGCCGGCGGCAAAGCGAGCTGCGGTGTCGGCGGGACCTCGACGGGAGCCGGGGCGACGGGCACAGCAGCGATCACCACCGGCGCCACATGGAGCAGCGGAATGCCGGAAAGATCGACGGCAGCCACCGGCTCCTCTACCGGCACATCCACCGGAATCGCGGCGGCAGTGGCAGCGGCGTCGGCCGCCGCCGGCCGCCGCGTCGGGATGTCCAATTCGATCAGCCCGCCGCTCGAAGGCCGGGCGGGCTTCCCGACGGCCGCACCATCGGCAGCGGAAGGAGCCCCGCGGGTCGCTTCGAGCGTCGCGGCAAACTCGTTGACCACCACCGCCCAATCTTCGGGACGGGTCTGTTCGAGGGTCTTGATGAGCAGTTCCTGGGTCGGAGCGTCGATGCCGCCGGTGGCCGAGAGGCGGGCGACGGCATTGTCGATCACCTGCTCGAGTTCGACGTCGTCCTCGGGGGCCATGTCGTCAGCCTCGGCCCCGGCGCCTGCTTGCGGTTGATCGACCCGGGCCATCGACGCATGGTCGAGGTCGTGGGGAGAGGAGAGGGAGGCGGCTGTCTCACGGAGCGCCTCCCGGAGGGTCGTGGCGGTGAGGGCCGACATGCATCCCGCCTGGGAGATGAAGCCGACTCCGGCCAACGTCCACCCTGCCAGACCGAGCTTCGCCCGCCAGAGGGATCTTCCCCAACCGGGGATCTCCGCCGACGTCGTGTCGCGTTCGCTGTCCATCGGATTCTCGCTCGCGAGGGTGACGCTCGACCGGCTGCCCCCACGATGTTCACGTCGAACACCGTCGCCAGCACGGAACCGGCGCACCGGATCGCGCGGGAAGGTAGGCCGACCCGATTGCAGGAGGCAAGGCCAGTCGACGTTCGCGGCTGGAACGCCCGGCTTCCCGGCCGCCAGCCACCCCCACCGGGGCGTCCGCTGCCCTCTGGACTGGCTCGAATTCCTCGGGAGAATCCCGGGCTCCGCCACGCCTCGCCGGGAGTCCAAGACGATTCCGCCCCGCCTGCTAGAATCCGCCCGCCCCCACCGGAAGCCACGATCCCCCCTCCGGATGCCGACATGTCCACCTCCCCCCCAACTCCCCTGGATTCTCCCGATGCCGTGCCGGCATCGTGGACCCACCGCCATCTCCTCGATCTCGAACGGCTCACGCCCGAGGAGATCCGACTCCTCCTCGACACCGCCGCCCGCTTCAAGGAGGCCACCCATGGGTGCCGCAGGAAGCTCTCGGTGCTCGGCGGGCGGACGATCTGCAACCTGTTCTTCGAGAACTCGACACGCACCAAGACAAGCTTCTCACTGGCGGCCCGGCGCCTCGGTGCCGACGTCGTTGATTTCTCGGCCTCTGGCTCCAGCCTCTCCAAGGGGGAGTCGTTCATCGACACGGCGAAGAACCTCGAGGCGATGGGGATCGACGCCGTCGTCGTCCGCCACACCACCCCCGGCACCCCGCACCTCCTCGCCCAGCACCTCGGCGTCGGCATCATCAACGCCGGGGATGGCCCGCACGAACACCCGACCCAGGGGCTGCTCGATATCTTCTCCATCCGCGAACGTCTCGGCGATCTTGCCGGCGTGACGGTGGGGCTCGTCGGCGACATTGCCCACAGCCGCACGGCCCGGTCCAACATCCACGGGCTGCTCAAGCTCGGGGCCCGGGTCATCGTCTGCGGGCCGCCGACCCTCGTCTCGCCGCGGTGGCGGGAACTCGGGGTAGAGGTGTCGCACGATCTCGACGCCATCGTCCCGGTGTGTGATGTCCTCAACCTCCTCCGCATCCAGTTCGAGCGGCAGAACACCCGTCCGTTCCCGTCGGTGCGCGAGTATGCCCACCTCTATGCGATGACGGCCGAGCGGATGGAGCGGGCCCGCCCCGGGCTCCTCATCCTCGCCCCCGGGCCGATCAACCGCGGGGTCGAGGTGACGGCCGAGGTGGCCGACTGCCCGCAATCCCTGATTCTCGACCAGGTGGCCAACGGACTCGCCGTCCGGATGGCCGTGCTGTGGCTCGTCTGCGGGCCGCGCGGGGACGCTTCGACCACGACCAACGGCGGCGACGGGAGAGGAATCTGATGGCCACACTGCTCATCCGGGGCGGACGCGTGATCGATCCGGCCCAGGACATCGACCGGATCGCCGACCTGCGGATCGTCGACGGGAGGATCGCGGGCATCGGTCCCGGCGAGGCCGGCGCCGGTCGCGCCGATGAGACGATCGACGCGGCCGGGATGATCGTCACCCCCGGCCTCATCGATATGCATGTCCATCTCCGCGAGCCGGGCCGCGAGGAGGATGAGACGATCGCCAGCGGTACGCGGGCGGCGCTCGCCGGCGGCTTCACGAGCGTGGCCTGCATCCCCAACACCGAGCCGCCGATCGACACCCAGGCGGCGGTGGAGTTCATCCATCAAAAGGCAGCCCGCGCCGACACCTGCAACGTCTTCGTCGTCGCCTGCGTCAGCCGCAATCGCGAGGGGAAGGAACTCGCCGAGATCGGCCAGCTCGTCGAGGCGGGGGCCGTGGCCTTCAGCGACGACGGGGCACCGGTCTCCGACGCCGAACTGATGCGGAGGGCTCTCGAATACTGCAGCATGTTCGGCAAGACGATCCTCGCCCACGAGGAGGTGCTCGAGCTCTCCCGCGGCGGCGTCATGAACGAGGGGCTCGTCTCCCTCCTCCTCGGCCTGGGGGGCATGCCGGCGGCCGCCGAGGAGGTGATGATCGGGCGCGACACGGCGCTTGCCGAGAGCACCGGGGGGCGACTCCACGTGATGCACGTCTCGACGGCCGGTGGCGTGGCGCTCGTCCGCGCGGCGAAGGCCCGCGGGGTGCGAGTGACGGCCGAGGCCTGCCCTCACCACTTCACCCTCACCGACGAATCCCTGCGAACCTTCGATGCCAACTGCAAGATGAGCCCGCCGCTGCGTACCGCCGCCGACGTCGAAGCGATCATCGCGGGAATCGCCGACGGCACGATCGACTGCATCGCCACCGATCATGCCCCCCATGCCCGCGAGAAGAAGATGCTCGAGCTCGACAGGGCCCCCTTCGGCATCCTCGGCCTGGAGACGGCGATCGGGCTGTCGGTGATGCGGCTGATCGTTCCCGGCCGACTGGCGTGGCCGCGCCTCGTGGAAGCGATGAGCACCCTCCCGGCGAGGATCCTCGGGATCGACCGGGGGACGCTGCGCACCGGCAGCCCTGCCGATGTGACGATCATCGATCCCGATCGGACCTGGAAAGTCGACGTCAAGTCGTTCCGCTCCAAGAGCATCAACTCTCCCTTCCACGGCTGGACGCTCCGCGGCCGGGCCGTGGCGACGATCGTCGCTGGCCGGGTGAAATACCGTCTCGCCGGAATGTGACGGGGGCAGAACGATGTCCTTGACTCTCGTCGACGGCTACAACCTCCTCCACGCCTCGGGCGTGTTCGGGGCCACGCGGGGCGCGCGGGGGCTCGAGTCTTCGCGGACGGCGCTTCTTGACCACGTTGCCGACCTCGTCGGTGAGACGGCGCCGCGCGTGCTGTTCGTCTTCGACGCCGCGAAAGCCCCCGACGGGCTGCCGGGTCGGATCGTCCACCGCGGCATCCGGGTGTGGTTCGCCCGGGAGTATCCCGACGCCGACTCGCTCATCGAGGAGATCCTCGAGGAGGAACGCTCCCCCGCCTCGATCACGGTCGTCTCCAACGACCGCCGTCTCCAACTCGCCGCCCGGCGGCGGGGGGCCGCGGCGATCTCCTCCGATGCCTGGCTCGCCGATCTGCGGCGTCCCCGGAAGGTGGCCGATCCGAGCGCCGACAAGCCCCCCGAGCCCGGTCCCGGCGAGGTCGAGCACTGGAAGCGGCAGTTCGGGCTCGACTGACGCCGCCGCCCCTCTCAGAGGCGCTTCGCCCATCGGGTGAGCTTGCGGTCGAGAGTCGATCGCTCGATGCCGAGCATCGCCGCCGCCTTCGTCTTGTTACCGCCGACCGCGGCGAGGGTCGCCATGATGTGGCGGCGCTCGAGTTCCTCGATCGTCTGCGGCACAAACGCGCCGGCGGGCCCGCCCGTCCCACGCCCCGTGCCGCGTCCCGTCCCGCGCCCGGTGTCGCCGGCCGGTGCCAGTTGGCTCAGCGCCAGATCCGGGGTGTCGATCGTGTCGTGGTTGGAGAGCACGACGGCCCGCTCGATGCAATTGCGCAGCTCGCGAATGTTTCCCGGCCACTGGTAGGCGAGCAAGGCGTCGAGAGCGGCGGGGGAGAAGTCGTGGACGCCCCTCCCGGTCTCGGCGGCAAACCGGGCCAGGAAATGCCGGGCCAGGGGCTCGATGTCCTCGCGCCGCCGTCGCAGCGGCGGCACGATGATCTCCACAACTTTAAGGCGGAAATAGAGATCGCGCCGGAACTCATTGGCCGCCACCGCATCCTCGAGATTGCGATTGGTGGCCGCGACGACGCGGACGTCGACCTGCACCCGCTGGCTGCCGCCGACACGTTCGAAGGAATGCCCCTCGAGAACGCGGAGGAATTTTGCCTGGATCGTCTGGCTCATCTCGCCGATCTCGTCGAGGAACAGCGTCCCCCGATGAGCGGCCTCGAACTTCCCCGCCTTCCGTTCGGTGGCGCCGGTGAAGGCGCCCTTTTCGTGTCCGAACAGCTCGCTCTCGAGGAGCGTTTCCGTCAGCGCCGCGCAGTTAAGGCAGACAAACGGCGCGCTGCGACGGTCGCTGGCGTCATGGATCGCCCGAGCGACGAGTTCCTTGCCAGAGCCACTCTCCCCACGCACAAGCACCGTCGCCTTCGTCGATGCGACGCGGGCGATCTGGCTGGCGATGGCCGACAGCGCCGGACTTCCCCCCACCATCCGCGATTCCTCGCGGAGCCTTTGGCGGAGCCGCTCGTTCTCGTCGGCCGTGCTCGCCAGCCGGACGGAGAGCCGCTCCCGCGTCGAGAGATTCTCGACGGCGATCCCCAGGGCATCACACACCGCCATCACGAACTCGAGGTCATCGGGCGTGGCCTGGCGATCACCGGAGGCGAGTTCGACATGGAGAACCCCCACCGGCCGCCCGCCGACGCGCACCGGTGCCGAGATCGCCGACCGCGAATCATCGACCACGCCCCCTCCGACCGCCCCGGCTGCAGAGCGTCGTGGCGCACGGCCGACGAGAATCGCCTCGTTGGTGGCAAGCACCGTCGCGACGGCACCGGCGGGGAGCCCCCCCTCGGCGGGCCAGCCCTGAGGCGCTGCCGCAGCCGGCACCAGCGACGCCACGCCCGTGGGCACGCGCCACTCCGCCGCCGGCCCGGGGGGAGGCAGGAGCACAACCCCGTGAACGGCAGCGGCTCCCTCCATCGCGGCCTCGAGGGCCAGTCTGGCCACCTCGGCGACGTCGCTCGCCCGGGCGAGGGCGAAGGCCAGTCGGCAGAGGCTGGCTGCGGCCTTGCCGACGCGTGGGACGCTGCCTGCCGATTCACCGATATCTTCGAGGAGCCGGGTCTTGTCGCGGCGGAGCGTGATCGCGTCCGACCACTTCTGCATGTCGCTGGTGACCTCGGAGGTCTCCGTGGCCTCGTCGGAGAACCCCGAGACGTCGGACGGAGGGTCTCCCTCGCCGAACACGAGTTGGGTTCCGCCGACCAGGATCATGTCCCCCGGAACGAGAGGCCGATCACCGGCGAGTGGTTCGCCTCCCACAATCGTCCCGTTGCGGCTGCCGACATCCCGCACCATCCACCCGGTGGCGACCGGGATCACCTCGGCATGGAAGCGGCTCGAACGCTCGTCGTGGAGCACGATACTGTTAGCAGGCCCCCGGCCGATCGTGCATGTCTGGCCCGGGTGAAGGCGGACGACGGCGTGGCCGACGGCTGGGTCGAGCACGAGCAGGAAGGCTGGGGAGGGTTCCATCGGCCAATTCCGAACTCAGGGGCTAAGGGCGCGGCCGAGCCCGGGCATTTCTCCACGGCAGCAAGCGACGCTTCCATGATGCATCAGTCGGTCCGGTTTTGCGAGCCGCGGGCGTTTCGGAACGGTTCCGGTCGGCGTGAGGGACGAAAAACCGACCAGAACCCCCGTTTAGCCCGCGGCAATCGGGTTTGCAGAAGAAACCCCCATCTGTCTACGATTGCCGCGAATTGCGGGATCATACCGTTGCCGCTCATCGCGGGATCGTACCGTTTGTCAAGCCCCCGTGGTTCCCTGCCACGGGTTTCCCAGCCGGAGGACGTCCATGAAACGCCAGGCACCGCTCTCCCACTTCGTTGCCCCGCCATCCCTTGGCGGAAGCTCCCAGGCGACGACCCGGGGATGCCTCGACCGGCAGGACCCCTCTCGCATGACAGGCTGGAGCCGCTCGGTGGCGGCCACCACGGTGCCCCTGATGGCGATCCTCCTAACGTTTGCCGGCGCTGGTTCGGCCAAGGCCCAGTTTTTGGGCGGCCAGGCCGTCGGCGGCATCTCGATCGACGCCAGCGGGATTGTCCGCAACGTCGAACCCGGCGCCCTCGATGAGCTCTCCGCCGCACGCCGCAAGGCCCTCGCCGGCGGCGGCCCGAAGGCATCGACCGACGGCCTGCGGAAGGTGTCGCTGGCCCGCCTCACGAAGGCGGTCGAGGCGGCCGCCTCTGGCAAAGCGCCCCTGCCGGCCGACGCCGTGCTCATGGGTGGGCTCGAGCGGATCACCCACGTCTTCGTCGATCCCGATGGCCACGACATCATCCTCGCCGGTCCGGCCGATGCGGCGCGCGTCGATGCGGCCGGCAACGTCCTCGGCGCGTCGAGCGGCCTGCCGCTGCTCCAACTCGAGGACTTCATCGTCGCCCTCCGGGCCGTCGATGGCGCCCGGGAAGGGGGCATGCTCTGCTCGATCGATCCGGCCCCGGAACGGGTTGCCGACCTGCAGAAGTTCCTCAAGAGCCAGCAGGCCAGTGCCGCTGATCCGGCGGGAACTTTGAGGAAAATGGAGGAGGTTCTCGGCCCCCAGAACGTCCGCATCGGCGGCGTGCCGACCGACAGCCGCTTCGCCCGCGTCCTCGTCGCCGCTGACTACCGCCTGAAGCGGATCGGCATGGGTCTCGAGCCCTCCGGCTTGAACGATCTTCCCAGCTACCTCGCGACGGTGCCGGCCAACGCCACCGTCGGGACGCTGCCCCGCTTCTGGCTCGAGGCGTCGTACGATCCGATCGCCCGTGATGCCGACGAACTCGCCTTCCGCCTCTCCGGCCGAAAGATCGCCTGCCTCACCGAGAATGACGTGTTCGCGAAGGACGGTGTCAAGCGTGGGGCGGGCCCGACTGACAAGGTGGCCCAGAAGTGGTGCGATTCCTTCAGCGCGAAGTACGACACCCTCGCCACGAAGCATCCGGTGTTTGCGGAGCTCGCCAACTGCGTCGATCTCGCCGTCGTGGCCGCCCTCATCCAAGGGCAGCAACTCGACCGCAAGGCGGGCCTCGATCTCTCCCCGCTCCTCGACGCCGACCGTGTCCGCCTCCCCACCTACGACGCTCCGGCCACCGTTCCGACGGTTGCCAGCGGAGTGAAGAAGGGGGGCCGGTGGGTGGTGAGCGCCACCGGCGGCATCCAATTCCAGCCGTGGGGATTCGCGACGAGCACCGTCGAATCAGACGACGTG
>CANGGC010000030.1 GCA_947453125.1 Planctomycetaceae bacterium
CGCGCTAGCCAGGCTGCGCCACGCCCCGAATCCGCCGACAAGCACGCGCAGCTCTCGCTTCTCGGCCCGTCGACCTGCACACTATCGCACAAACACCCCCAGCCAGCAACACGTACCCGCCCTGCCGCCGCCCAGTCGCCGCCCAGCCCCCTTCCCAGGCTCGCAAACCTGGGCCATCGCCCCCACCCACTCCCCGAAACCCCAGCCACACGACCACGCTATGGCCGCTACACCAAGCCCTCAGCCCAGTCTCACCCCAGTCACGCTCCCCCACACTCTCCCCTTCTCCACCCGGCTCGCGCATGCCATCCGCACCAAGCGGACGCCAGCCTGCGTCGGCCTCGACCCGCGCCGCGAATCACTCCCCCCCGCGCTCGGCGCCGCCGCCATCGACGATCCCTTGGCCCTCGCCAAGCTCTACGCGAGCTTCTGCAGGGACGTCATCGACGCCGTCGCTCCCCACATCCCGATCGTCAAGCCACAGCTGGCCTGCTTCGAAGCCCTCGGCCCCGCCAGCATGACGGCACTCGCCGACACGATCCACTACGCCCACACCCGCGGCCTCCTCGTCCTCGCCGACGGCAAACGGGGCGACATCGGCTCTACCGCCGAAGCCTACGCCGACGGCTGGCTCGCCGGCCCCTGGGCCTGCGACGCCCTCACCATCAACCCCTACCTCGGCCTCGACTCCATCGCCCCCTTCGTGACCACCGCCAAAGCCCGCCACGCCGGCCTGTTCGTGCTCGTCAAAACGTCGAACCCCGGCAGCCGCGACTTCCAGGACCTCGAAGCCAACGGCTCCCCCCTCCACGAACACGTCGCCGCCGGCGTCGAACACCTCGCCGCCGACACGCTCCCGCCGGGAAACAGCGACGCCCCCGGCGAGCACGCCTACGGCCTCGTCGGCGCCGTCGTCGGAGCCACCTGGCCCAAACAACTCGACACCCTCCGCGCCGCCATGCCCCACGTCTGGATCCTCGTCCCTGGATTCGGCAAGCAGGGAGGACGGGCCTCCGACGTTCGCGGAGCGTTCGATCCGCACGGCCTGGGGGCGCTGGTCGTCAGCGCCCGCGACGTGATCTTCGCCCACTCCCGCCCCGACATGAATGCCGGGCTCTCGGAAGGCCAATGGCAGACCGCCGTCGAACGGGCCTGCCACGACATGATCGAGCGGATCGCCGCCGACACCCCCGCCGGAAAACTCCGCGAGTGAGCCGACAAGGCGAGGACGTCAGGCCTTCGATTCCTGGATCAGACGCGAGAGAAGCGGGAGAAGCTGCTTCTTGCGGCTGACGACGCTCTTGAGGGAATACAGCCCGCGGTCGAGGCGAGGATAGTTGATCTCCTCCCACGCCTCCGACTCCTGCGAAAGGAGGAGGAGGGAACCGTTGCTGACGACGTCGGTGATGAGGAGCGCGGAGAAGTCGAGCTTGTGACGAGTGGCGAAGTCCTCGAGGGCCTTGCGGAGCTCGTCCTTCCGCTCCCAGAAGAGATCGAAGCCGGTCTCCTCGATCTGCGAGATCGAGAACCGCACCCCCTGCTCCGTGAACTCCTTGCAATCCTCGCTGATCACCCCGACCGGCGTACTCGAGCGAAGCGCCGACCCGATCTCGAAGAACTCCCGGGCGTACAGATCGAGATCGACCTTACAAAGCCCGCGGAGCCAGGCGAGGACCTCGCGGTCGACGTCGGTCGTCGTCGGGGAGCGGAGGAAGAGCGTGTCGGAGATGATCCCCGACGCCATGCACAGCGCGATCCCCGGCTTCGGCTCGATCCCCGCCGCCCGGAATTGCCTGGCGACGAGCGTGCAGGTCGACCCCACCGGCTCGTTGATGAAGCGGATCGGCTGCTGCGACTTGAGGCCACCGCCGAGGCGATGATGGTCGAGCACCTCGACGATCTCGGCATCCTCCGCCCCGCTCACCGCCTGGGCGAGCTCGTTGTGGTCGACGAGGACGAGCTTCTGACGGGGCGGATTGATGAGATCGGACTTGAACGACAGGCCGACGAGCCGGTCGTCGTCGTCCACGACCGGGAACACCGGCTGCGGCGATCGCTCCACGAGCGACCGGGCCTCGACGATGCTTGCCTTACCGGGCACTGTGACGAAGTCGGTGTCGACGACCGTATCGATGAACTGCGACGCCTTGATGCGGAGCGTCGTGTTGACGGTGTCGAACGGGCTGATGATCACCGACACCCGACGGATCTTCGCCAGCTCCACGAGCCCCGAGGAGAGCTTGAACCCACCCGTCAGCACCAGCGCCCTCACGCCATGCTCGATCGCCGGGAGCTGGATCGTCGGCCGGTCACCGCAGACGACGATCAGCCGTTCGGCCGGAAACTGCTTCATCCGGTCGGTGAAGCCCTCGGCACTCATCGCCCCGACCATGACGAGGAGCTCGTCACGCTGCTGCGGATCGAGGACGTGCTGAAAGCTCCCCCCGAGCACGTCGTGGATCTTCTGGAGACAGGTCGTCACCGTCCGCGACTTGATCGAATCCCCCTCGTCGTGGAAGAACAGATCCATGAGGTTGAGGACCGAAAGGACGCCGACCACCTTCCGGTCGCCGCCGACGACCGGAATCGCCCGCAGGTCGGCCCGCTGCATTCGCTGATAGGCCTCGTGAAACGAATCCCCGAACGAGGCCGTGACGATCTCCCGACGGCAGACGTCCTCCGCCGACGGCCGGACATCCATCACGATCCGCGGCGCCGCCACCCCGGCCCGATCGAGGACATATTCCGTCCGCTTGTTGGGCGCGCCGCAGCAGGCCGCCACGGCGTCGGGACGGGTCGTCTGCTGGAGGAGATCGGCATAGGCGATCGCCGAACAGATGGCATCGGTGTCGGGATTCCGATGCCCGAAGACGAGAACACTCATGGTGGGGTCGCAGGGTGGAGAGCGAGGGCAGCAGAGAACCGACGGCGCCGGAGAAACGCTTCTGGACCGGCGGCGGACAGGGGGTCGTCAGACTTCGCCGGGAGCCTGCGTCCAGCAAGCGAGCGACGGCTCCCAGGCATGGAGCTCGTCCGACTTGAAGTAGATCGCGATCTCGCGCGAGGCCGACTCGGGGGAATCGGAGGCGTGGACGAGGTTCATCTGCCGGCTGGAGCTGTAGTCGCCACGGATCGTCCCCGCCGCCGCCTTGAGGCCACTGGTCGCGCCGAGCATCTCGCGGACAACCCGCACCACCTCCGGCCCGGCGAACACGCACCCGACGACGGGCGAGGCCGTGATGAACTCCTCGAGACCGGGATAGAACGGCTTCGAGACATGCTCGGCGTAGTGCTGCTTCGACATCGCGGGGGTGATCCGCAGCATCTTCATCGCCACGAGGCGCAAGCCCTTGTCGTCGAAGCGGGAGAGGATCCGCCCGAGCAGACCACGCTGCATGCAATCGGGCTTGAACATCACGAACGTCAATTCCATCGCGGCGAAACTCCGAAAAATCGTTACGGGGAGAGGAAAACGAAGAAGAAGGAACGGGCCACGACCTCAGCCTGCCTGGCCCACCAGAGGCGGAGGCACGGACTGGCGGGAGCCCCTCCTTGAAACAAAAAAGAGTCTACGGGCTGCCGCGAGGAGCTCACAACCCGAAATGCCCCTCGGCATCCCCTGCTTGCAGCCCTTTGATGAGAAACTCACGGTTGCCCTCGAGGAGCATCGGCTCGGCAAGGAGCTCCTCGAGCGTCATCCAATAGATGGCCTCGACCTCGACCGGATGGGGCACCAGCTCCGCGACTGCATCGAGCTCCACCGTCCACCAGGAAAGCGCCGTGCCCCAGGGGGTGACGCTCTGCCAGACGCAGGCCACCGCCTCGACATGGGCCTGCAATTCCTCCCGGCACTCGCGGACGACCGCCTCCCGATCCTCCTCCCCCGGCTCGACATGCCCGCCAGGGAAGCAAACCCTCCCCGGCGCCGCGACGGCCCGCCCCCGGCGGATGGCGAGAAACCGCTCCCCGCGTCGCGCGATCGCCACCACACCGCGTTTCACCGCGGCGCCCATGGCCGGGTCGCGTCGATCGGAAGACGTCATCTGGGGGCTCTTGGAACTGTTCACCCCGCTGTGCAGCGACCCGCCGGAACCGGGGTGGCCGACCGGAGATCCCGCGTCACCAGCAGCGAAATACCGGCTGCGGGCGGGATTGGTGTCCATTCGACCCTCGTAGACTACATTAAATGGCTTGCCGCCGAGGCATTCGACCACCGTCTCCCGCCGGAAAAGCCGATGGACACGTCCCCCCGCGACAACGGTTCCGATTCCAATGCCCCCGGTCAGGGGGGCGGCAACGACAACGGCTTTCCGAAGTCAAGCCCCGGGGGGGGCCGGCCCCTCGGCATGCCGGCGATCATCATGCTGGCGCTGGCCGCCCTCGCCTTGGTGACGATCGTCATTCGGGAACAGGCCGGCAACGCCACACCCGTCAGCTGGGATGAGTTCGTCAGGGAGGTGAAGGGGGGGAATGTTGCCGAGGTGCGAATCTCCGGCAACTCGCTCGATGGTCAATTCAAAGCTCCCCTCGCCGGCGCCGGCGAGGTTGGCGGAGGAGCCCCGCGCACCTTTCACATCGAGATCTCCCCCTACCTCGGCGAGGGGCTCAGCGAGATGCTCCTCGAGCACGACGTGAAGACGACCGTCCGCCAACCGACGGACGGCACCGGCCTTCTCCTCGGCCTCTACATGCTCGTGCCCCTCCTCCTCATGGGTGGCTTCTGGATGACCCTCCGCCGGGCCCGCGATCCGCTCGGCGGATCTGGATTCCTCGGTGGATTCAGCAAGTCGCCGGCCAAGCGTTACGGATCGAGCGACCGGCAGGTGACGTTCGCCGACGTCGCCGGCCTCGAGCAGGTGAAGGAGGATCTCAAGGAGATCGTCGACTTCCTGAAAGATCCGCGCCGCTTTCAGCGCCTCGGGGGACGGGTGCCGAAGGGGGTGCTCCTCATGGGCCCGCCGGGCACCGGCAAGACGCTCCTCGCCCGGGCCGTTGCCGGCGAGGCGGGCGTGCCCTTCTTCTCGATCTCCGGCAGCGAGTTCATTCAGATGTTTGTCGGCGTCGGCGCATCGCGCGTCCGCGACCTCTTCAAGACCGCCAAGGACGCCTCGCCGGCGATCCTCTTCATCGACGAGATCGATGCCGTCGGTCGCCACCGTGGCACGGGGCTCGGCGGCGGCCACGACGAGCGTGAACAGACCCTCAACCAGATCCTCTCCGAGATGGACGGATTCAGCCCGTCGGAGGCGGTGATCGTGCTCGCGGCCACCAACCGCCCCGACGTTCTCGATCCTGCCCTCCTCCGCCCCGGCCGCTTCGACCGCCACGTCACCGTCGACCGCCCCAATCACAAGGCGCGGCTGGCACTGTTTCGCGTTCACACGAGGAAAGTCCCACTCGCGGCCGACGTCAACCTCGATCGACTCGCCAGCGGAACGGTGGGCCTGACCGGCGCCGACATCCGCAATCTCGTCAACGAAGCCGCCCTTTGGGCGACGCGCCACGACAAGGACGCCGTCGATTCCTCCGACTTTGACTACGCCCGCGACAAGGTCCTAATGGGCCCGAAGCGCGAGGAGGTGCTCGTTGGCCGCGAGAAGACGATGACCGCCTACCACGAGGCGGGGCACGCCCTCGGCTCGTGGCTCCTGCCAGGTGTCGACAACCTCCATAAGGTGACGATCATCCCCCGCGGCCGGGCCCTCGGTGTCACGCAGCTGGTGCCGGAGGAGGATCGGATGAACATCGGCCAGTCCGATCTCGAAAATCGGCTCGTCTTCATCCTCGCCGGGCGGGCCGCCGAAAAGCTGGTCTTCGGCGAATACTCCGCCGGTGCTGAGAATGATCTCGTCCAGGCCACGCGTCTGGCCCGGCGGATGGTCGCCCACTGGGGGATGAGCGAGAAGGTGGGGCCGGTGGCCTGCCACGGCTCGAACGAACACCCGTTCCTCGGCCGCGACGTCTACGAACAGCGCGAGTTCAGCGATCACACCGCCCGCGTCATCGACGACGAGGTGACGCGGATCCTCGGCGAGGCCGCCATCCGGGCGACCAAGCTCCTCTCCGACAACCGCGACAAGCTCGACCGGCTCGCCGGGGCCCTTGAAGAACGCGAGATGCTCGACGACACCGACCTCGTCGGGATCGTCGGCCCCGCCGCCCCGCGCCGCCCCGAGGATCAACTTGCCGCCGCGCCGCTCCCGCCGCCGCTGCCCGGCGCCATTCCCGCCGCCCGCGACTGACGCCGCGCCGGCCCCGTTCCCTTACTCTGCCCGTTCCTGACCTTCTCTTCTTCCCTGCAGCATGCTCGCCCACACCGTTTTCTTTCGGCTCAAGGATCGTTCACCGGCCGCGATTGAGCGCCTCGTCGCCGCGTGTCGCGACCACCTCTCCGGCCATCCCGGCGAGGTCGTCTTCGCCGTCGGCACCTGTGCCCCCTACGACCGGCACGTCAACGACCGCGACTGGCAGGTCGCCCTCCACATCGTGTTCGACTCGCGCGCCACCCACGACACCTACCAGCAAGCCGAGCGGCACGAGATCTTCATCGCCACCCATGCCGATTCGTGGGAGCAAGTCCGCGTCTTCGATGCCGACCTCTCCGTCTGCAACGCCTGACGCTCCCGTCACACGACCCGACAGCGCGACAGCGCGATGCTGCCGCCGAAGCAGATCGCGATGTCGTGGCCGGGGCGTCGGGGGCGCTCGTGGTAGTTGGCGCCCCACAGCCAGCCGGCCGGCGTCTCGTTGAACAAAAGCGAGAACGGCGAAGGATCGACGGCGCATTCGATGATCGGCGGATCGCCACCGGCATGCCCCTCGGGGGCCGTGGCCGGATCGGGGAGATTGACGTTCCAAAACTCCCCCGGCTCAAGCGCCATGTGGTCGATCCGCGCGAGCACCAGCGCCACCCATCGGCTGGCCCGCTCCCAGTCGATCGCCGCGCTCCGCCCCCTGTACTGCGACACCGCCACGCTGCGGCGGCCATGGAGCGCTGCCTCACGGGCGGCGGCGACGGTCCCCGAGAGATGGACGTCGACGCCGAGATTGCCGCCGGCGTTAATCCCGGAGAGGACCCACGTCGGATCGGGGCAGAGCGTGGAGAGCGCCAGCCGCGTGCAGTCGGCCGGAGTGCCGTCGATGCAGAAGCGACTCGGGACCACCTCGCGCACCGCCAGCGGCCGGTGCGTCGTCACCCGATGGCCGCCGCCGGAATGACAGACATCGGGCGCCACGACGACACACTCCAGGCCCCAGCCCGACACGGCGTGCTCGAGCGCCGCGAGGCCCGGCGCGTCATAGCCGTCGTCGTTGGTGAGCAGGAGCTTGGGATGTTGGTTGGGCTGGCTGGGCTGGTTGGTCTGGCTGGTCATCGATCCTCCGTCGTGGTCGTCGATCCCTCTGGCCCCCCACCGGCCATGTCGATGGCCAGCGCCCGAATCACCCCCCACAGACTATTCTCCGCGCTGGCGGCGAGCCGACAGACATCCTCGGCATCGGTCTCTTCCGGCGCGTCGGGGTTGGCGACATTCGTGATCACCGAGACCGCAACGACGTCGACCCCCAGTCGGCGCGCGGCAAGCACCTCAGGCGTCGTCGACATTCCTACGGCATCGGCCCCGAGGCGGAGGAGCATCCGGTATTCCGCGCGCGTTTCGTAGGTCGGCCCGAGGAGCCGGGCGTAAACCCCGGCCCGCGCCCGTCCCCCGGCCCGCCGCGCCGCGGACAGCGCCAGTGATACCAGCCGCGCTCGATAGATCTCCACCGCGGCCCGCCCGCCCCGCTCCACACCGCACTCGGCCGGCTCCGTCGCTGCATTTGGTCGCCGCACGAGGTCGAGATGGTCGTCGAGAACGAGGAGCTCCCCTCCCGCCATCCCCGGTCGCAAGCCGCCGGAGGCATTCGTGATCAGGAGCGTGCGGACACCGAGGGCGACGAGCACTTCGATCCCCCGGGTGATCGTGGCCTCGTCAAAGCCCTCGTAGGCATGGACGCGGCCCTGCAAGGCGATGACCGGGCAGCCGGCGACCCGCCCGCAGGCGATCCGGCCGGCATGGCCGGTGGCGGTCGAGGCAGCGAGCCAGCCAGTGACGCCCACCGGGAGACAGACGACGTCTTCAAATCGCTCGACGAGCCCCCCCAACCCGGTGCCGAGAACGATCCCGAGGGCCCCCCGCCGGCCGCCGGCCGCCAGGACGCGGGCAGCAGCCGCGATCGCCTCCGCCCGTAGCTCACCGGTCCCGTCCATGGCCACTCCCTTCCGCCGCCCGCCACGGTCCCTTTGCCGACCGGGCCGAAAACCCTTATTCTCGCCAGATTCGCCGGGGGCGCACACCCCCGACGCTCCCTCCACAGGTCGACCCGATCGGTCTGCCCCCGTCCACCCCGAGGCCCCTTCGATGCCGAGCCCCGCCGTGAAGCCCACCCGTGCCGAGAGGTTTGCCGGTCTGTCGGTGGCCATCGTGACCCCCTTCCGCGACGGGAAGATCGACTCGGCCCGCCTCCGCCAGCAGATCGATGCCCAGGCCGCGGCCGGCGTCACCTGCATCTGCCCGGTCGGCACGACGGGAGAGTCGCCGACGCTCTCGCACGACGAACACGAACGGGTGATCGCCGAGAGCATTCAGGCCTCGGCCGGACGGGTCCTCGTCATGCCAGGCACGGGGAGCAATTCCACCGCGGAGGCCGTCCGGCTCACGAAGCACGCTGCGAGGGAAGGCGCCAATGCAGCCCTCGTCGTCGGTCCCTACTACAACCGGCCCACCCAGCAGGGGATCTACGAACACTTCAAGGCGCTCGCCGAGGCGGTCGACATCCCGATCTGCGTTTACAACATCCCCGGCCGCACCGGGCGCAACATCGAGCCCGAGACGATCATCCGCCTCGCCGAACTCCCCGGCATCGCCATGGTGAAGGAGGCGACCGGCGTCATGGACCAAGCGTCGCAGATCATCGGTGCCACCGACCTCACTGTGCTCTCCGGCGACGACAGCATGACGCTCCCCCTCCTCGCCATCGGTGGCCGCGGCGTGATCAGCGTCGTCGGTAACCTGGTCCCCGCCGACATGAAAGCCCTCCTCGACGCCTTCGAGGCGGGGGACCTGGCCGGCGCCCGCGCGTGGCACCACCGCCTCTTCGGCCTCTGCCGCGACCTCCTCGGCCTTTCGAGCAACCCGATCCCCATCAAGGCGGCGCTGGCGATGCTCGGCCGCGACTCGGGCGAAGTGCGGCTGCCGCTGGTGGCGCTCGAGCCAGCGCAGGCCGACAAGCTCCGCGGCGTGCTCCGCACCTACGGCCTTCCGCTCAGCTGAGCGGCTCTGAAACGGCGGATCGGCCATGGCTCTCACCATCGAAGCGTCTATCACCGGCAGCGCCGGTGATAGGGTCGATCTCGTTGCCCGCGGACGGATCGACTCCGAGACCGCCACCGAACTCGAAGCGGCCGTCGACGATCAGCTCCGTCTCGGCCGGCACACGATCCGCCTCGACCTCGGTGAGGTCGGCTTCCTGTCGTCGGCCGGCATCCGCTCCCTCTTTAACGTCCACCGCGCCGCCAAGGGGGCCGGTGGCAGTTGCCTCGTGTCGCGGTCGAGCGAACCGATCCATCGGGTACTCACCCTCTCGCGCCTCGCCCCCCTTCTCATGGAGCCGGGCGCCATCGACCGCCCCGCCCCGATGCCCGTCGCCGCGGCCGGGCCCGCAGCGAAACGCGACACCGCGCCGCCGGCCGCCGCGGCGCTCCGCACGGAGCAGATCGGGGACGTCGTCCTCGTCGGCTTCGACGGCTCGGCCGCCGCGACGCTCCAAGGGGTCGTTGTCGGCGCACCGGCCTGGACATCCGGGGTGGGCACGATCGACGAGACCCCGCGGAACGTGCCGCGCGAAGCCTTCGGGATCGGCATCGGGGCGCTGGCCGACGACGGGCCGGCGGTGACCAGCGGCGGCGAGCTCGTTGCCGCCTGCGGCAGTGTCTTCGTCCGCCCGCCGCGCCCCTTCGGTGTCCCCGATTCGCTCGTCGGCAGTGGCGATCTCGTCCCATCGATCCGAGTGGCGACAGGCCTGTTCTGGGAGGGGACGCCCCGCGGCCACACCGGCTTCGAGGGCGCAGGCGCGGCGGCCGTCGCGCTCGACACGCTCCTCGGCATCCTCTTGGAGCGAGCGGGGGCCGAGGCCATCGCCGTGCTCATGGTTGCGGAGGTGCTCGGGCTTGTCGGCGCTGAACTGATCCGCCCCATCGCCGAGGCGACGACCGACGATCATCCCGCCGCCGGCCGGGCCGAGGTCGCTGCCCGGTGGCTGTCGTTCTCGCGGGAGCCGTGCCACGCCGGACGGACGGCACTCGTCGTCGGCATCGCCACACGGGGAGCCCGCGGGGCGCTTGCAGATTTTGCCCGCCCGTTCGGCACGGTAAACGCCCACCTCCACGCCTCCGTCTTCCCTCATCGCCCCCTCCGCCGCGGCGTCACCGAGCCGGAAACGATCGTCGCCGGCCTCGGGGGCATGTCCCCTCTGGCCGTCATGCATCTCCTCGCCGATCCGGCGCCAATCCTCGGCAGCGGTCGCCCGGAGATGGTGCGTGGGGCGTGTTGGTTTGCACCGATCGAGGTCCGGGGGCCGCGCCAATGATTACCCTCCTATCCACCTGGACGTTTGGTGTCACGCTGGCGCTGGTGGCCCTCGGCGTCTTCGTGAGCTACCGGCTGTTCACCTTCCCCGACATCACCACCGACGGCTCCTTCACCCTCGGCGCCGTGACGACGACCGTCCTCCTCGTCGCGGGGCACGACCCGGCCATTGCCACCCTCGGCGGGGCCGCCGCCGGAGCCGCTGCCGGAGCCTGCACGGGCCTCCTCCACGCGATCCTCGGCCTCGAGCCGCTCCTCTCCGGGATCCTCGTGACGACGGCACTTTCGAGCGTGAATCTCGTCGTCCTCGGCCGCAGCAATGTCCCTCTGGCCGGCACCGCGACACTCCTCGATCGGGCCGAGGCGATCCTCCTCCCGGCGATCACGGCGGCCGGATTCGGCGATGCCGCGGCCGAGGCGGCCCGGGTGATCGTGATGCGCGCCGCGGTGGGAATCGCCGTC
>CANGGC010000031.1 GCA_947453125.1 Planctomycetaceae bacterium
GAGGTGCGTTCGGCGCCGGGCGGATCGGCCGCTTCGCCGGCTGCGACGCGGAACACGGTCGTCCGAGGGCCGGTCTCCTCCATCCCGCAGATCTCCGTCGCCGCTCCCGACACATCGGTGCTCAAGGGCACCGATGCGGTGTTCACAGTGTCGCTTTCCAAGGCCGGCTCAGGCCCCGTGACTGTGAATTACGCGACCCGCAACGGCGGCGCGGCCGCAGGAGTCGATTACCAGTCCACCAGCGGGACCCTCTTCTTCAAGCCGGGCGAACTGACGAAGCAGGTCTCCGTACCGGTGCTCTCCACCGCGAAGGACTACAGCCCGAAGGTCTCCTCGTTCTCGCTGCAACTGACCTCTGCCAAGGACGGGAAGATCATCAGCGATACGGCCACTGCCACGATCAACAATCGTCAGGCCGTCGACTGGACCGTCCTCGTCTACATGACCGGCGACAATCTCAACTCGTTCGCCCAGCAGGACATCAACGAGATGGAGGTGGCGCTCGGGAAGTTCCCAGCGAAGACGGTCAACATCGCCGTGTCGCTCGACCAGCCGGCTGACGGCTCCGGGTTGCCCTTTGCCACCGGCAACGGTCGCCAGGGCCCCTGGAAGACCTATGGCAGGTCGCTCCTCACCCCGGACTCGAATCTGCGGACCGTCGGCTCGACGTTCGAGATCAGCCCTGCGGAGAAGAACACCGGCGACCCGCGGACGCTCGTAGACTTTGTCCGCTGGGGAATGGCTCAGGCACCCGCCCGCCACTACGCCCTGCAGATCTGGGGCCACGGCGGCGGCTTGGAGGGATCTCAGTTCGACAGCGATGACAATGGCGATGCGTTGGAGATTGGCGAGATCGCCGGGGCGTTGAAGGCATCGGGCATGCCGAAGTTCGACATGATCTCGTACGACAACTGCCTGATGAACATGCTCGAAGTCGGGTATGCCCTGGCGCCGGCCCTCACCGACACGGGCGTGTATGTCGCCTCGGAGGATCTCATCCCCGGGACCGGCCAGAATTACCGGACGGCCTACTCGGCTCTGGAAAACTCGCCGGCAACCGTCACCCCGACGCAGCTCGGCGCAGGGATGGTGGCGAGCTACGGCACGCAGTACGCCAACCGCCCGCAGTGGGACACGTTCTCCACCGTCGCGGGGGGGGCGTATGGCGGCCTGACGGCGGCGATGTCGCAGTTCGTCACGTCCACGCTGAACCTCGGCGACGCGGAACGGAAATTGATCCTCGCCGACGCCCAGACGGCCCCCTCGTACTCGCAGACATCGAGCCGGGATTTGGGCCGCTTCATGGCGACGGTGGCTGCCGACACCGGGCTGCCCGGGGCGGTTCGCTCGGCGGCGAACACCGTGGCCGTCACCGTGTCGAGCGCTGTGCAGAGCAAGACATCCGACACCGCCGGAACCACCGGCATCGCGGTCTATCTGCCGACCTCCGACAAGGACTCGTTCCTCTCCACCTACTCGACTCAGGTCGGGGCCTTCGTGCAGGCAACCCAATGGAACACCTTCGCCAACTGGGTGGCGACCGGTAGCCGAAGTCGCCCGTCGGGCGGAACGACCGCGATCCACCACGGTGCGGTCAGCTCCCCAGGGACTCGCGGCATCACCGCCGAACTCGTCGTCGGAGCCAGCCTCGCGACCGTGACTGCCGTTCCGACCGCCGGTCATCCCACGTTCCAGGGGGCTGCCCCGGCAATCGCTGCGACTGCGGCGCCTGCCGTCTCCGTCGCCCCGATCGAAGCGGGATGGATCGACAGTCCGCGTGCCAGGGCCTTTGCCATGCTCTCCTCCGCTGTGTCGCCCACGGCCGATGAGGGCGGGCTCGCTGCCGGTCGGGTGAAGATCGGCCCGGCGGGCTTTGCCCGCCTTGGCTGATCCGCATCGGCGATCGATCCCCCCTGGGGCTGCGGCCCCAGGGAGATCGGCCGGTCAAGCCGCCGGCCGGAGTGCCGAATCGCTTTTCGCCGGTGACGGGAGCTTGAAGAGCGCGAAGAGTTCGTCGACCGTCAGCCCCGTGCTCCCTGCTTCGGCAGGCTCGGACTGCGAGAGAATCAGTTCGGAGAGGTCGCGCTTCTTCCGCAGCACCTCGTCGATCCGCTCCTCGATCGTGTCAGCGGCGAGGTACCTGGTGACCGTGACGGCCCCGGCCGCGCCGATCCGGTGGGCCCGGTTCACGGCCTGATCCTCGACGGCCGGATTCCACCAGCGGTCGAAGAGGAAGACGTACTGCGAGAACTGGAGATTGAGCCCGACGGCGCCGGCGCCATAGGAGAGGAGGAGGACGGAGTGGCGGCGGTCGGTCTTGAACCGCCGGATCGCCTCGTCGCGGGCCGCCGTCGACATCCCTCCGTGGTATTGCAGCGCCCCGAAGGGAGTGAGTTCCTTCTCGAGCTTGCCGAGCGTCTCGACCCACTGGCTGAAGACGAGCGCCTTCCGGCCGCTGGCCTGCACCTCCTCGAGGTCGGCCTTGAGGCAGTCGAGCTTGGCGCTCTCGCCAGAGTGGGTGTCGAAGTTACACACCTGCTTGAGCCGGAGGACGAGCTCGAAGACATGGCGGATCGTCGCCGACCGCCCCATGTCGGCCAGCCGGAGGACCCCATCCTCCTCGGCCTGCCGGTAGGTCTCGCGCTGTTCGGGCGTGAGCTCGATCCGTTCGTCGCGGTTGAGCCGGGGAGGGAGATCCTTGAGGACCTTGTCCTTCGTCCGCCGGAGGACATGGTCGGCTGCGGCGGCGCCGAGGGCCCGCGGTGACATTCGTTCGTCGAGGTGGCCGGGGGCGACGAACTCGAACAGGCCGACGATGTCGTCGGCGGAGTTCTCCACCGGGGTGCCTGTGAGGGCCCAGCTGCGGCGGCGCGAGAGGGCCCGGATGGCGTGGCTGGTCTGGCTGGCGGAGTTCTTGATGCGCTGCGCCTCGTCGAGGACGACGAGATCGAACGAGGCCTTGAGCTCGGCGACGAGCTCCCGGTCGCGGACGACGCTCTCGTAGTTGGCGACCTTCACCGCGACATCCGACAGGGCCCACTGCCAGCGACGACGCTGCGGATCCCCCTCGATCACCGCCACCGGGATCTCCGGGGCCCAGTCGCCGAGCTCCCGTACCCAGTTCGACACCAGCCCCTTCGGACAGACAACGAGGACGCGACGGGCTTCACCGGCATGGATGAGGAGGCGGATCGAGGAGATCGCCTGCATCGACTTGCCGAGGCCCATCTCGTCGGCAAGGACGGCGGCGTGCCGTGGCATGAGGAACGCCATGCCTTCGAGTTGGAACGGGAATGGCCGACGGGGAAAGTCGAGGTGGCAGGAGCGGAGGAGGGTTTCGAGGTCGGGTTGGAGGAGGAACCAGAGCCGCTCCTCCATCCGCACCACGTCCCCCGGTGGGGCGATCCGCGTCCGGGCCGGACGGTCAGGCCGTTGCACCGCCGGCTCCGCGCTGGCGGGCGGCTGGGCGGTGGCCGGCCGGGGAGGCGCCGCAAGGGCAACGGGCGCGGCGCCGGCGCGGGGAAAGCGGTAGCTCGACACCTTCGGCATGGCGTCGAGGAGACTGATCGACGTCACGGCCGGGGTCGATCCCGCCAGCGGGAGGCGGAGGACGCGCGGCTGCGGCGGGGCATCGACCCGCCATGTCGGCCGGAGGGTGACCGGTGGCAGGCTCAGCTCCGCGCTCCGCAGGGCGTAGCTGCCGACGCCGGTCGGAGTGGTCCGTTGGGTCTCTTGCGGCATGACTCCTCCCCCCGTGTCGCCCATCGTTCCAGCCGCCTCCCCGCGAGGGAGGCATGCGTTCGGCCCGGCGGCGGCCGGCGGCGCGGCTCAGTGCCGCTGGGCCTCGTCGATCGCCGCCCGGATCCGCTCGAACGGTTCACAGAGATCGACGGCGCCTGCCAGGGCCGTGAGACCGTCGATCACGGCGGCATGCCTGTCGGCCGGCAGGCTGATCGTCGTCGTGCCGAATCGGAGGAGGGCGTCCTCATCGCGGGGCGCAGACATGGCCGGATCGGAGCGGAGGACAAGCCCGACCGGCAGGGCCGTGTGGGGGCGGACATGGAGCAGCGTCTCGGCGTCGATGAGGACGGCCAAGGGGTGGGAAGTGGCTTCGGCGAGAAGGTTGGCGCCGATCTGCCGGCCATGGAGATGGCCGGGCAGCGTCGCCCCGTAGAGGATCTGCTGGGCCCTCGACACCTTCACTGGGGTCGTGCAGTGAAACTCCAGGGGCCGTCCCGTCGCGTCGACGACGAGATACCCGCCGAACACCCCGTGGGTGGGCGAGTCAACGGTGGTGAGGAATCCGAAAGTCAGCGTTGCGTCGTTGGTGTCCACCGCTCCCCCATGCCGTCGCCCGCTCCGAGGCGGCCGTTCCGCAGGCCGTCGGCTGCGGATCCGCAGGGAACCGTCTCCCCGCCAGCCCTTGCATCGGGTGGCGGGACGCGCCACTTGAGGACCGGGAGCCTCCCCCGGCCGCTCGGGGGGATCGGCGAGCCCGCCGCCGTAGGCTGGGGAAACCCTGACGGGATTCGGCCCCCGCCCGGCCGAACGGGGGCCGGAGGGCTACCATTCCCGTGGGCGTGGGTAGAATCTCTCCCGGTTCCCACTTCCACCACCGGCGGCCCGTGCCATGAGTGATTTTCCCCCCGTGTTCACGCAACTCGACATCTCCGCCACGTCGGTCACTCCTGGTGGGGCCGGGCCCGATCCGCAGACGCGGCATCTGCTGGGAGAGTCGATCGCCCTCCAGCAGCGGCAGATCGAACTTCTCTCCCGACAATGCGAGCTGCTCACGGAACTCGTCTCGCAGGTGTCGCTCCAGCAACGGCAGCGGGCCGCGGAGCTCAAGGCCTGGAAGGATGCCAATCCCGAATTGGCCCGCTCCTGTCGCCAGGCCGCCGAGTCGCTTGCCAAGGTCCACACCGAGTTCCTTGCCGGGGTGGCTACGGAGGCCTTCGACAACGCCGAGAACTTCACCGACAGCGAATATGCTCTCGGCGAGTTCATCGATCGCTACGGCCCGCGGCTCGCCCACTTCAACGGGGTGCTGCAACTCTTTGCTCAACTCGGAGCCCCCCCGGCGCCGCCGCCTGGTGAGGGCTGATCTCCTGCCTCTCGTGTCCGTGCCGTCGATGGCGGTCGCGGATTGAACCCCACTCCCCTCCAGAGACCCCGCGATGTCGACCGACGTTTCCGCCAAGAATCCGGTGTTCCAGGTTGCCGACGACGCCGCCGTGAAGCAGGCCCGCGCGACCCTCGATGCCCATGCCGTGGAGATGATGGCCTGGCATTTCCACCCCTCCACCGGCTGCCCGTTCTGGCTGGAGTACGCGAAGTCGCTGAAGTTCAACCCGGTCACCGAGGTGAAGAACTACGAAGACCTGAAGAAGTTCCCCCCGTTCGAGGATGAATGGCTCCGGGGCGGCCCGGTGACTCGCTGGATCCCCAAGGGCTTTGCCGGCCAGCCCGCGTATGTCTTCGAGACCGGTGGCACCACCGGCGTGCCGAAGTCGCGAGTCAACATGCGTGACTTCCGCACCGACTACGAGCAGTTCAGCGACACGCTTCCCGAGGAATTCTTCCCGCGCGGCGCCAACTGGCTGATGCTCGGCCCCTCCGGCCCGCGGCGGCTGCGGCTGTCGATCGAGCATCTCGCCCAGCACCGTGGCGGCATCTGCTTCTGCGTCGATCTCGACCCGCGCTGGGTGGTCAAGCTCATCCAGAAGGGGTGGATGGAACACCTCGAGGCCTACAAGCAGCACTGCATCGATCAGGCGATCACGATCCTCGAGGCGGGCCACGACGTGAAGTGCATGTTCACGACGCCGAAGCTCCTCGAGTCGCTGGCGCTTGGGCTCGAGAAGCGCGGGACGACGATCCGTAAGGCCGGGATCACCGGGATCTTCTCCGGTGGCACCGAGTTCACCCCGCAGTGGACCCGCTTCGCCGTGGAGGAACTCCTCGACGGCGCCTTCATGACGCCCACCTACGGCAACACGCTCATGGGGCTGGCGGCTTCCAGGCCGGTGGTGCCGGCCGACGGCTATACGATCGCCTACTACGCCCCGCAGCCCCGCGCGGTGATCGAGGTCGTCGATTTTGATGACACCAACACCGTCGTCCCCTACGGCGGCACCGGACGCGTCAAGCTCACGACCCTCACGAAGGAGACGTTCGTGCCCGGCTTCCTCGAACGCGACGAGGGGGAACGCGAGCTTCCCTATGCGAAATACCCCTGGGATGGCATCAGTGGCGTGCGGCCGTTCCGCGAGCTCGCCTCCTCGACCACCGTCGGCGTTTATTGATTTCACGCCCGCCGGGCCATCGTGGCCCCGGCGGGCGTGGGGCGGATGGCAGCCTTGCTACCCTCCGCGGAGGCTTGCGGTCGCACCTCCGGGCGACCGTGGGCGCCTCCTGGAGCGGGCACGACGGTTGGTTTGACTTCGATCTGGGTTCTCTCTCGAAAACGTTGCAGGAGTCCTGTTGATGCATCTCCCCGCCTTCCGTTTCGGCAAGCCCTACGAGTCGATCGAGCGGACGAAGCTCGTCCACTTCCTCACCGGAGAGCCGGTGGCGGAGGTCAGCCAGGTCGGCGGGGCGCTCGTGGGCCGCGACATGCAGAAGGCGGCCAAGGCGCGCGAGGCGCTGCTGACGCTCGACCCGGAAGACGTTGTCGAGCGGCTGCAGACGGCTGGCAATCTCTACGCCCACGGCACGCTCACCGTCGGTGACACCAAGCAGTCGCCCGACGACTTCGTCAAGCAGCAGTCGGCCACGACCGGGCTCCCCGAGACGCTCTGCCGGGCGAACATGCAGAAGAACATGTTCGTCCTGGCGAACATGGACCGGATGCTCGACGCCCTCTCCCGCGGCCTGCCGCCGGAGGTCTTCTGGAAGGGCTACGGCCGCGAGCACCGCGACGTCGTCGTCAGCTATCAGGCGCAGTCGCCGGTGCTGGGGCTTGTCCTGCCGTCGAACTCTCCTGGCGTCCACACCCTTTGGTTGCCGGTGATCGCCCTCGGCGTCGGCCTCGTCATGAAGCCGGGAGGCCAGGAGCCCTGGACACCGTATCGAATGGCGGCGGCGATGATCGAAGCGGGGATTCCCTCCGAGGCGATCGGGCTTTACCCGGGCGCCACCGACGTCGGGGCTTCGATCCTCGCCTCCTGCAAGCGGAGCATGATCTTCGGGAGTGCCAAGACGGTCGAGCAGTACCGCGGCAATCCCGGCGTGCAGGTCCACGGCCCCGGGTTCTCGAAGATCCTCATCGGCGACGACGTCGTCGACCGCTGGGAGGATCACATCGATCTGATGGTGGAGAGCGTGGCCGTCAACGGCGGCCGTGGCTGCATCAACTGCTCGGCGATTTGGGCCAGCCGGCACACCGAGGCGATCGCCGCGGCGCTGGCCGAGCGGCTCGGGCCGGTCGATGTCCTCCCCCCCGACGACCCCAATGCGAAGCTCGCGGCATTCACGATCCCTGGCGCCGCCAAGGCGATCTGGGGGCAGATCGAAGGGGGGCTGGCAGCTCCCGGCGTGAGCCATCCCACCGACAAGTACGGCCCGCGACTGGTGGAGGGGGAGCGCTGCGGCTGGCTGCGGCCGGTGGTCGCGCATTGCAGCAGCCCGGACCCGGTGATCGCGAAGGCGGAGTACATGTTCCCGTTCGTGGCGGTGGTGAAGTGCCCGCAGGGGCAGATGCTCGAGAAGATCGGCCCGACGCTCGTCGGCACCGCACTCACCGACGACCCTGCCTTCAAGCGGGCACTCATCGACTGCACCGAGATCGATCGCCTCAACCTCGGCCCCGTGCCGACGACGAAGCTCGACTGGCTCCAGCCCCATGAGGGGAACATCATCGACTTCCTCTACCGTTCCCGGGCCCTCCAGGTGCCGGCCGGCGCCGGCGTCGCCTGAGGAATCCCCTGAGCCATTCATGATGTCCATCCCGCAGCCGTTTGAGTTCCGTGCCGCCACGCGGCTGGTCGTCGGGCCCGGAGCGGTCGACCGGCTCGGCACGCTGGCCCGCGAGTTCGGCGGCAACCGGGCGCTCGTCGTCAGCGACTATGGAGTCGTGAGGGCGGGGCACGCGGGGCTGGGGATCGCGGCGCTCGAGTCGGCGGGGTACGCCGTCGCCACCTTCACCGACGTCGGCGAGAATCCGACCACCGCCCACGTCGCCGCCGGGGTGGAGGTCGCCCGCCGGGTCCGCCCCGACGTCATCGTGGCGATCGGTGGCGGCAGCTCGATGGACTGCGCGAAGGGGATCAACTTCGTCCATTCCTGCGGCGGTCGGATGCACGATTACCACGGCCGCGGCAAGGCGACTGGCCCGATGCTCCCGTCGATCGGCGTGCCGACGACGGCGGGGACGGGGAGCGAGACGCAGTCTTTCGCGCTCATCAGCGATGCCGAGACGCACGTAAAGATGGCCTGCGGCGACCCCCGGGCGGCATTCCGGGTGGCGATCCTCGACGTCAGGCTCACCCTCACCCAGCCGCTGCGCGTGACGGCGCTGACCGGCATCGATGCCCTCTCCCATGCCGTCGAGAGCCATGTCAGCCGGGCGGCGACGCCGGCCTCGAGGCTCTTTTCGCGCGAGGCCTTCCGCCTTCTCGCGGCTGGTCTGCCGCGGGTGTTTGCCGATCCCGGCGATGTGGCGGCCCGTGAGGCGGTGCAGCTGGGCGCTTCGTGGGCCGGGATGGCGATCGAAAACTCGATGCTCGGTGCCGCCCATGCGCTCGCCAACCCGCTCACGGCGGTCCACGACGTCGTCCACGGGCAGGCGGTCGGGATGATGCTCCCCCATGTCGTCCGCTTCAACGCCGCCAGCGACGATTCCCCTTACGCCGAACTCGTCGCCGCGCTCCCCAACGGGACGAAGGCCGAGGGGCATCGGGCTGGGGATCGGCTCGCCGCCTGGCTCGAGGGGGTCGTGAGGGCCGGTGGGCTCGCCCCCTCGCTCTCCGCGGCGGGGATCGCCACCCCTGATCTCGGGTTTCTCGCCGCCGCCGCCGCGAGCCAGTGGACGGCGGGATTCAACCCGCGCCCTGTCGCCGTCGAGGATCTGACGAAGCTCTACGAGGAGGCCCGATGAGTTTCTGGAGTCGTCCGACCGCCCGTCGATCACGCTTGTGTCGCGTGCTCGTGCTGTTCGCGATTGCCACCTGCGGGCACGCGGCGGTCGGCGCGGAGGGGGGCGACGAAGCGGCCGCCGACGCGTGGCCGATGTTCCGCGGCGTTCTCGCCGGGACAGGACGCTCCGCGGCCCGGATCGCTCTGCCGCTGGCCGAACGCTGGCACCGGCAACTCGAGAAGACGGCCTTCGAGGCGACGCCGGTCGTTTCCGCCGGGAGGATCTTCGTCGGCGACCTCGACGGCACCTTCCACTGCCTCGATCTCGTCGATGGGAAGACGGTCTGGTCGTTCAAGACCGACGCCGGTTTTCCATCGGCGGCGGCGGTGTCGACCGACGCGGATGTGCCTCTGGTTGTCGTCGGCGACGGGGCCGGAATGGTGCGGGCCTTCGACGTTGCCAGTGGCGAGATCCGCTGGACCCACGAGACCGGTGGAGAGGTGTCGGGGGGGCCAACGCTCCTGCCGGGCGACGACGGGATGCGCGTCCTCATCGGCTCGCAGGATGCGACGCTCGCTTGTCTGGCGCTCGCGGACGGAAAGGTGCTCTGGAAGCACACCATCGCCGACCAGATTCGCTGCTCGCCGACGGTGGCTGCCGGGAAGGTGCTCCTGGCCGGCTGCGATGGCAAGCTCCATGTCATCGACGCCGCGACCGGCACCGAGGATGTCGCGGTGGCGATCGATGGCCCCACCGGCACGACCCCCGCAGCCGCCGGGAGCCTGGCGCTGTTCGGCAGCGAGGGGGGCGTGTTCTGGGCGATCGACGTCACGGCGGGAAAGGTCGCCTGGAAGCTCGCGCCCCAGGGAAATGGCCAGGCTTACCGCTCGAGCGCCGCGATCGCCGGCGACCTCGCGCTGGTCGGCACGCGTGGCCGGGCCGTCGAGGCCTTCGCGCTGGCCGATGGCGCGCGGGCCTGGCGGCAGGGGATGCGCGGGCGGGTCGATGGCTCGCCGGTCGTCGTCCATCTCGGCGAGGCCGGTAACGGCGCTGCCGGTGAACGGGTGGCGATCGTCGGCGATTCGGCCGGCAAGATCGTGGCCCTGCGGACGACCGATGGCGGGATCCTCTGGGAGTTCGACGCCGGCAACGGCTTCGCCTCGTCACCGGCCGTGGCGGCCGGTTGCGTGATCATGGCCTCCGGGGATGGCACGGTGTGGTGCTTCGAAGCGGAGGGGAAGTGAGGCCGGAAACGCCCACGCGAGATTCCCATGTGGCACCAACGTGAGCTCCGCCTCCCTCCCCTGCCCCGCGGGTTTCATGTCATCACCCGATCGGTCGTCGACGCTCTCCCTGAGCTGACGGCGATCCATGTCGGCCTCCTCCATGCGTTTGTCTGCCACACGTCGGCGAGCCTTTCGATCAACGAGAATGCCGATCCCGACGTTCCCCGCGATCTGGCGATGGCCGTCGATCGAATCGCCCGGGAGGATTTCCCCTACCGGCACACGCTCGAAGGGGACGACGACATGCCGGCCCACGTCAAAGCGGCGCTCGTCGGCACCTCCGTGACGATCCCCGTCCGGGACGGCAGGCTCCTCCTCGGCACCTGGCAGGGGATCTATCTCGGCGAGCACCGCGACCGCGGCGGTCCACGCCGGCTCGTGCTCACGCTCCAGGGAGAATGACCGATGCGCGAGTCTGGTGAGCCAGAGTCTGGTGAACCTGATCGCTGGCCTGCGGCCGGCGGCCCCCCGTTCGACCCAGAACGCTTCCGGCGCGAGGGAAGGATCGTGATCGACTGGATCGCCGACTACTGGGCATCGCTGCCGA
>CANGGC010000032.1 GCA_947453125.1 Planctomycetaceae bacterium
CCCCACGGCACGCATCGGGTCTGCTTGGCCTCCGTGACCGCCGCGATGAAGCAACTCGAGAGCCGTCCGTGGGCGAAGGATTGCGAGTTTTGGCTCTACCGGGGCGCGTGGCAGGAATGGGAGCCGCACGAGATCGACATGGCGGTGCCCCTCTCGCCCGACGAGGTCCGCCGCAAGCGGTTGGCGATCTTCAAGCACGAGAGCCAGAAGGACCGCGCCCTGTTTCCCGGCGCCACCGACCCGCGCGAGTTCTGGCAGCGGGCGGAGGATCGCAACCGGGCGACGGCCCAAACGTACGACCGGCTCGGGTTGCCCGAGTACGAGGCGATCGAGGGCTTCGTGCTCCACCATGGGTGAGCCGACCGGAGGCGCTCCGGAGCGCTTCCGCTTGCATGCGGAGTGATGGGGAAGTCACGCGCGAGCGCGTGACCGGGGTGGGGAGGATCAATCGGCGGCCTTCGGGCTGCGCTGAGGGGGCTTTGATGAAGACGAGAAATGTCGGTGTGATCGGCTATGGCTGGGCGGCAACGGCGCACATCGACGCCATCAATGCCACCCGACAGGGGCAGGTGACCGCGGTCTGCTCGTCGCGGCCCCTCGATGCCGCCGAACTCTCCGCCAAGCACGGCCGGCCGATGAAGGCCTACCGGAAGCTCGATGATCTGCTTGCCGACAAGGAGATCGATGTCGTCGACATCACGAGCTATCCCAGCGAGCATCGGGATCAGGCCGTGGCCGCCGCAGCCGCCGGCAAGCACATCATCCTCGAGAAGCCGATGGCAAACTCGCCCGGCGAGGTCCGCGACATCGTCGCAGCGGCGACGAAGTATGGCGTGAAGGGGTGCGTCTGCTTCGAGTGCCGGTTCTCGAGCCAGTTCCGCGTCACGAAGGCCCTCCTCGACGAAGGTCTCCTTGGCCGGCTCCATTACGGCGAGGTCGACTACTACCACGGCATCGGCCCGTGGTACGGCCAGTTCCGTTGGAACACCGGCAAGAAGGATGGCGGCAGCGCCCTCCTCACCGCCGGCTGTCATGCCCTCGACGCGCTGATGTTGCTGATGGGGGGCGAGGTGGAGAGCGTCACAAGCCTGTCGACGAAGACGGCAAGTGAGGTCTTCGCCCCCTACGAATACGACACATCGAGTGTCACCCTCCTCCACTTCAAAGGGGGCGCCGTCGGCAAGTCGGCGGCGATCGTCGACTGCCTCCAGCCCTACTACTTCCACACGCATCTGGTGGGGAGCGAGGGGAGCCTCCTCGACAACCGCTTCCATTCGCAGAAGCTCCATACCGACAGGCATGCCTGGAGCACGCTTGCGATGAAGCTCCTCGACTCCGGCGACGTCAGCGATCATCCTTACCAGGCGCAGTTCCAGGCCTTCTTCGACGCCCTCGACGCCGGCGTCGAGATGCCGCTGACGAGTTTCCCCGAGGCTGCGAAGACCTTCGACGTGATCTTCGCCGCCGACCAGAGCGCTGCCGAGGGGGGCCGCCCCGTCCGGCTCTCCTGACAGCCTTCCCGGCGCCGCCACGCCACCACCTCCCGACCAAACCACGCCCCGCAGAGGATTTCGCCCATGCATCGCCTCAGCCTTTCCGTCCTTATCTGCCGCGTCATCGCGGCGGCGATCGTCCTGCCGCTAGCCGCCAGCGCCCGCCTGCCCGCCCAGGAACCGGCCCCGGCCCCTGCCGCCACCGACCGAGAAGGTGCCCTGAATGCCGCTGCCGAAGCTCGCGTGGCAGCGCTCGTGGCGGGGGATGTCGCCGCCCTCGGGGCGATCCTCTCCGACGACCTTCACTACATCCATTCCAGCGGCGTGGCCGACACGAAGGAGGCGTTTCTTGCCAACCTCGTCTCGGGGAAGACGAAGTACGTCGAATATGCACCCGGAGAGCGGTCGTGGCGCTTTCCGGCGCCGGGGATCGCGCTCGAGTCTGGGAAGGCGCGGATCAAGGTCGTCAACGACACCGGGCCTATGACCGTCCAACTTTCTTATCTCGCCACCTGGCGCGAGGAGAACGGCCAGTGGCGGTTTCTCGCCTGGCAGTCGGCGCGGCTCCCGCAGTCAACGACACCGGCCGGCTTCACGGCGCTGTTCAACGGGAGTGACCTCTCCGGCTGGCGCGGCCGCCCCCACTTCGATCCGGCGGCGGAGGCGGCGCTCTCCCCTGAGGATCGGGCTGCGAAGCAGGCGGAGTGGGATGCCGACATGCGTCAGCACTGGAAGGTGGAGGGGGGAGAGATCGTCAGCGATGGCCACGGCGTGTTCCTTACCACCGATCGCGACTACGGCGACTTCGAGATGCACCTCGAGTGGATGCTCCCTGAATCGTGCGCCGACAGCGGCATCTACCTCCGCGGCAATCCCCAGGTGCAGATTTGGGATCCGGACTGCGAACGTGACTTCCAGCATGGCAACCAGAAGGGCTCCGGGGGCTTGTGGAACAACCCCGCCGACAGCCCCGGCAAGTGGCCGCTGGAGCGCGCCGACAGCCCGACGGGAACGTGGAACACGACCCGGATCCGGATGCAGGGAGAGCATGTCACCGTGATCCTCAACGATCGTGTCGTCGTCAACGACGCGCAGCTGGCAAATTTCTTCGCCGCCGGTACGCCGCTGCCGGAGAAGGGGCCGATCCAGATCCAGACGCACGGCGCGCCGATGCGCGTCCGCAACGTCGCCATCCGTGAGCTCTCCACGCTCGAGGGGAGTGGCCCGGGGTGGCGCGATCTGACGGGCGAGGATTTTGAGAACGTCAACGGCGAGCCCGACACGTGGACCTGGAAGGATGGCGGCGTCCACTGCACCGGTCGGCCGGTCGGCGTCATCAAGACGAAGCAGCCGGTCAAGAATCTGGAGATGTCGGTCGAGTGGCGGCACCTCACCAAGGGGGGCAACTCGGGGGTCTTCCTCTGGGCTCCCGCCACCGTCCTCGAGAACCTCAAGCCGGGGGCGCTTCCTCCGGGCGGGATCGAGGTCCAGGTTCTCGACCATGGCTACGCCGAGGAGTACGAGCGGTCGACGGGAAAGAAGTCTGATTGGTTTACGACCGACGGCGACGTCTTCCCGGTCGGCAGTTCCGACATGACGCCGTTCCCACCCGTCGCCCCCGGTGGCAAGCGGAGCTTCCCCACCGCGCGCCATTCCCGGGGATCCCCCGAATGGAATCATTACTACATCCGCGCCATCGACGGTGAGGTGCGGCTGTGGGTCAATGGTCACGAGGTTTCCGGTGGCACCGAATGCAAGCCGGCGGAGGGCTTTTTGTGCCTGGAGTCGGAGGGGGCGCCGGTCGAGTTCCGCCGCTTGAGGATCCGCCACCTCCCCTGAGCAAACCTCGACTGGCACCGATCGGGATTGCGACGATAATTCGAGGGTCGCCATCCTCGAGGAGTCATTGCCGTGCCGGTTCGTTCCTCCCTCATCGTCCTCCCCGTCCTCCTCGCCCTCCTCGCCCTCCTTGCCGGGGCGACGGCCCTCGCTGTCCCCGGAGGGCACCCGATCCCTTCGCCGAAGAAGCCGACCGTCGCCGAGAAATCGGACGAGCCGGTGACGGCCGCTGCCGCGTTCGGGATGCGGGAGGGATTCGAGGCGCGACTGTTTGCCGCCGAGCCCGATGTCGCAAATCCCGTGGCCTTCTCGGTCGACGAGAAGGGGCGGGTGTTCGTCTGCGAGACGTTTCGGCAGGGGCGAGCGGTGAACGACAACCGCGGCCACGATGACGCGTGGGTCAACGCCGATCTCGCCTCGCAGTCGGTCGAGGATCGCGATGCGTTCTACCGCCGGCTCCTCGACGCGAAGACGGTCGCCGAGTGGGAGCTCGATGACGACCGGGTGCGGAAGCTCGTCGATACCGACGGCGACGGCGTCGCCGACGAAGCGAGCGTCTATGCCGATGGCTTCAACGGCCTGATGGCAGGGACGGCAGCCGGGATCCTCGCCCGGCGCGGCGAGGTCTGGCTCGCCTGCATCCCGTCGTTCTACCGGCTCCGCGATCTCGATGGCGATGGCCGGATCGACGGGAGCCCCGGCGAACGGCAGGAGCTCTCCACCGGCTATGGCGTTCGCGTCGCGCTCCGCGGCCATGATCTTCACGGCCTCGTCTTGGGGCCGGACGGGCGGATGTACTTCTCGATCGGCGATCGTGGCTACAAGATCTCCCTCGATGGCCGGACGTACCATGATCCCGGCAGTGGCGCCGTGTTTCGTTGCAATCCCGACGGCACCGGCTTCGAGATCTTCGCCACGAGCCTCCGCAATCCGCAGGAGCTCGCCTTCGACGATCTCGGCAACCTGTTCACCGTCGACAACAACTCCGATGGTGGCGATCAGGCGCGGCTCGTCCACGTCCTTCCGGGGAGCGACTCGGGCTGGAACATGTCGTTTCAGTCCATGGAGGATCGCGGCCCCTGGCACCGCGAGAAGCTCTGGCACACCGCCCACGATGGCCAGCCTGCCTGGATCATCCCGCCGCTAGCCCATATCGGCTCCGGGCCATCGGGGCTCTCGTTTTATCCCGGCACCGGGCTGGGCAGGCACTTCGACGGGCGCTTCCTCCTCTGTGATTTCCGCGGCGGGGCGGCCAACAGCTCGATCCGCACCTTTCGCGTCGTTCCCAAGGGAGCGAGCTTCGCGCCGGTCGACGAGGAGGAGACCTTCCGCAACGTCCTCGCCACCGATGCCGAGGTGGGCCCGGACGGCGCGCTGTGGGTGAGCGACTGGGTCCACGGATGGGAAGGGGAGGGGAAGGGAAGGATCTGGCGCTTCGTCCCGGGGCAGCGTTCGGCGGCCGAGCAGGAGGTCGTCGACGAGGTGCAATCGCTGCTCGGCGGAGATTGGGAGCAACTCGAGGCTTCCCAGTTGGCGACACTCCTCGGGCATGTCGATCGCCGCGTGCGACTGGAGGCGCAGGGGGAGCTCGTCCGGCGCGGCGACGACGCGATGCTCGAGGGGGTGGCTGCCGACAGCGGGGCGCCGCTTCTCGCCCGTGTTCATGCCATCCAGGGGCTCGCCCAGATGGCACGCGGTTCCTTGCTCAGGCCTTCCGTGGTTCTCCCGTTCGGTCCGCTGCTCGGCGATCCGTCGTGGGAGATCCGCATGGTGGCCGCGCGGGAGCTCGGTGATTCCGGGGCCGCAGTCGACGAGGCCGACCGGGCGAAGCTCATCGGCTTGCTCCACGATCACGACCTCCCCGTCCGTTCGGCTGCGGCCATCGCCCTCGGCCGGATCGGCCGGCAAAGCGGCCCCGATCCGGTGGCTGCGCGGGCGCTGGCTGCCGAAGCCGACGCCGCGGCGGCGGCCGATCCACACTACCGCCACGCGATCGTGATGGGGCTTTCCGGTATGAGCGACCTCGTAGGCCTCGCCGCGCTCTCCACCGATCCATCGCCGCGGGTCCGTCTCGCTGCGGTGGTTGCGCTGCGGCGTCTTGGTAGCGACGTCGTGGCTGGATTCCTCGATGATGCCGACCCGCGGGTGGCCACCGAAGCGGCCCGGGCGATTCACGATCTCCCATTGGCTGGTGTTTGGAGCGAGCTTGCGGCGCGCGTTGCCACCGGACCGCTCGACGAGGCATTTCTCCGCCGGGCGGTGGCTGCGGCCGAGGCATCGGGGACGAAGGCCGATGCCGAGCGCCTCGTGGTACTCGCAGCCCGGTCCGAGGCACCTCCGGCGATGCGGTCCCTGGCCCTCGATGTCCTCCGGACCTGGAGCCGACCGCCGGTGCGCAGTCGCGTCAACGGATCGTGGCAGCCGATCGACCCGCGCGATGCCGCCCCTGCCCGAGAGGCGCTCGAGACCGCGCTTCCCGATCTCCTCGCCTCGAATCTCGACGACACGCTCCGCGCCGGTCTCCTCAAGGGGGCCGCGGAGCTGGGGATCGCCTCCGTCGGGCCACTCTTGGCCGACTGGGCCCGCGACGCGTCGCGGAGCCCCGCGTCGCGGGCCGAAGCGCTTGTCACGCTCGACGCGGCCGGCGATGCCTCGGCGATCGATCTCTCCGCGGCGCTCCTCGGCGATGCGAGCCCGGCGGTGAGGTCGGCAGCGCGGAGAGTGCGGGCCGGCCGGTTGCCGGGAGCGGAGACGGTGGCGGAGTTCGCGCGGGCCGCTGCCGCGGCCGATGTCGGGGAGCGGCAGACGGCGATCGATCTCCTCGGCAGGATCGATGACCCGGCTGCCACGTCCGCCGTCGCGGCGCTCGTCGACGGGCTCCGATCGAAGCGCGACGGCGCTACGGAGCTTGAGATCAACGAAGCTGCCGCCCGCCGCCTCGGCCAGGACGTGGCCGATCGGCTCGCCGCCGAACGGGCCGCCACGGCCCTCCAGGGGGACTCGACTGCCACTTGGCGCGACTGCCTCGACGGCGGGGATGCGGCCAAGGGGCGGGCGCTGTTTTTCGGCAAAGTGGCCGTGTCGTGCGTCCGCTGCCACCGCGCCGAGGGGATCGGCGGCGACGTCGGGCCGAAGCTCGACGGGATCGCGAAGGAGAAGGAGCGACAGTATCTCCTCGAGGCAATCGTCGCCCCTGATGCGAAAGTCGCCGACGCCTTCCGCACCACGGTGATCGTCACCGACGACGGGCGGACGGTGGCCGGCATCGTCACTGGGGAGAACGATGGCGTGCTGACGCTGAAAACCGCCGACGGCGGGATGATCGAGGTGCCGCTTGATTCGATCGAGGACCGGGCGAGCGGGCCGAGCTCGATGCCCGCCGATCTGGCCGGAAAACTCTCGCGCCGCGAGCTTCGCGATCTGGTCGCGTGGCTGTCGTCGTTGCGATAGGCTGATGACCTGGGGGCTGGACGATCTTTTTCTCCCAATCTTTTGTGGACCACCTTTTTTTCGTGGAGAGACTTTTCATGCGGATGCTCGCGAACTCCTGGATGACCCTGCTTGGCCGCGGTGCTTGTGCCACGGCGATCGTCGTGGCGATCGGCACTGGCCTTCGGGCCGAGGAGCCCGGCTTCAAGGCGCTCTTCGACGGCAAGACGACGCAGGGCTGGCAGGGGGATGTCGGTGGCTACGAGGTGAAGGATGGCGAGCTCCATTGCCGCAAGGGGGCCGGTGGCAAGCTCCTCACGAAGGAGGAGTTTGCCGACTTCGATCTGAAGTTCGAGTTCCGCCTCACCCCCGGCGCCAACAACGGCCTCGGGATCCGCGCGCCGCTCGACGGCGATGCCGCCTTTGCCGGGATGGAACTGCAGATCCTCGACGACGGCCATGAGAAGTACGCCGGGATCGCCCCCTATCAATCGCACGGCTCGGTCTACGGGGTCCTCCCCGCCAAGCGCGGCGCCCTCAAGCCCACCGGGGAATGGAACAGCCAGGAAGTGATCGCCGAGGGATCGAAGATCAAGGTGATCCTCAATGGCACGACGATCGTCGATGGCGACATCGCCGAGTTTCGCGACGGCCAGAAGACCCTCGACGGCCAGGCTCATCCCGGGCTGAAGCGGACCAGCGGCCACCTTGGCTTCCTCGGCCACGGCGACGAAGTCCACTTCCGCAACATCCGCGTCAAGCCGCTGGCAAAGTGACGGCGGCTCCCATGCCTCGCTCCCCCCACCCGCGCGCCGTTGCCCGGATCCTGCTCCTTGCTGTCATGGCTGGGAGCGTGGCGATTACCGACAGCAGCGCCGCGGAGTCGGGGGGAGCCGGGCAGGGGGATGGCGGTGCGGTGGCGGAGCAGGTCCGCGCTCTCTTCTCCAGTCGCTGCCGCGAATGTCACGGGCCCGATCTTCAGGAAGGGGGGCTGCGTCTCGACCTCGATCCTCGCAGCGCGGATGAGAAAGCCGCGGTCATCGTGGCCGGCAACCGAGGGGCAAGCGCGCTCCATGACCGGGTGACCTCGACCGATCCTGCCACGCGGATGCCACCGCGGGGGAAGGCCCTCTCGACGGAGGAGATCGAGCTGGTGGGGGCGTGGATCGATGCGGGCGCCGCGTGGCCCGAGGGGGCGTGGCGCGATCCGCGGCTCGATCACTGGGCCTGGCAACCGGTCGTCCGCCCCGACATCCCTGGGAGCGCCGTCGGCGCCGCGGCGATCGACGCCTTCGTTGCCGCTCGCCTCACGGAGAGCGGCCTCGCCCCGGCCCCGGAGGCCGATCGTCGAGCGCTCATCCGCCGGGCGTCGTTCGATCTCGTCGGCCTCCCTCCGACTCCTGAAGAGGTTGCCGCTTTCGAATCCGACCCCGCCCCCGACGCCTTTGAGCGACTCGTCGACCGCCTCTTGGCGTCGCCTGCCCACGGGGAACGGTGGGCGCGGCACTGGCTCGATGTCGCCCACTACGCTGACAGCCATGGCTACGAGCGCGATCAGCTCCGTCCCCATGCCTGGCGCTACCGCGATTGGGTGATCGACGCTCTCAACGCCGACAAGCCGTACGACGAGTTTCTCCGCGAGCAGGTGGCCGGTGACGTGATCGCGCCGGACGATCCGGCGGCCGTGGTGGCAACCGCCTTTCTCGTTGCCGGTCCCTGGGATCTCGTCGGGCAGGTGGAGACGCAAAGCGCCGTCCTCCGTCGGCAGGCCCGGGCCGATGATCTCGATGACATGCTCACGCAGGTGATGGCGGCCGCGTGTGGCGTGACGATCAACTGCGCCCGCTGCCATGACCACAAGCTCGATCCGATTCCGCAGCGTGACTACACGGCGCTCGTGGCCCTCCTCTCCGGCGTGACGCGCGGCGATCGGTCCGTTAGCCCGGCCGCGGTCGCTGCCCGGGATGCGCGGCGACGGGAGCTCGAGGAATCGCTCCGCACCGCGATGGCCGACGTCCATGCCCTCGCTGGAGCGCCGGTCGATCTGGCCGACATCGTCGGCGGCGGCGATGGCTCGGGGAACGGCGTGAAGGGGGTGGGAATCGATTCTCGCTCTGGCATGGCCCGCGACCGTACGCCGCTTTCGTTCCTCGAAGGGATCGAAGCGAATCGACCAGTTCCCGGGCCGTCGCCGCTCGTGGCGGCGGTCCTCGTACCCGATGGCAGCGGGCCGGTCCGCTTCGTCGTTGATGGCGACCTGATCGACGGCATCCCGCCGACGGCCCGAGAGGGCTGGGACGCGATCCGCAACGGCCCGGTCAACGCGCAGGCCTCGACGACCACCGTCGGCATCGACCATGCCACCGCCGGCCACGCGATCCTCGGTCTCCATGCCAATGCCGCGATCACCTTCGATCTGGCCGCGATCCGAGCCAGGCATCCGGCCACCAGCCGGCGCTTCCGCGCGGTGGTCGCCTACGGTGGACGGGCCGAGGCGGCCAGGGCCGAGGCGGCCGTCCATGTCGATGGCCGGCGCGTGGCGCAATTTCGCCTCGATCAGGCGAGCCCTGGAGAGCCGCTCGACATCCTTTTGCCTGATGAGGCCCGCCACCTGACCCTCGTCGCCACCGACGGTGGGGATGGCATCGGCCACGATCAGATCTGGTTTGGCGACCCGCGGATCGAGGGGACACCATCCCGCCCCGTCGACGAGCCGGCCCTCGCCGCCGCTCGCGGGCTGATCGAGACTGTGCGGCAGGAGCTCGCGGCCTTGCCGGAGACGGAAACGGTCTACGGGCCGGTCGTGCAGCCGCCGCCGCCGGTGCAGCTCCTCGTCCGTGGCGATCCGGAAAAGCCGTTGGGGGAGATTCCTCCGGGGCTGCCGGGATGGATCGCGGTGCCGATTACAAATCCACCGGCCGATGCCGGCGATGGCCAGCGGCGGCGGGCGCTGGCCGACTGGATCACCGATCGGAGTAACCCACTCACGCCGCGCGTGATCGTCAACCGCCTCTGGCATCATCACTTCGGCACCGGTCTTGTCGACACACCGAGCGATTTCGGCACCGGCGGGGGCCGCCCATCGCATCCGGCGCTCCTCGACTGGCTTGCCGCGGAGCTGGTCGATCATGACTGGTCGCTCAAGCACATCCACCGGCTCATCTGTACGAGCCGGACCTGGCGGCAGCGAAGCCATGGTGTGCCCGGCGTGGCGGCAGGCATGGCGGTCGATTCCGGCAACCGTCTCCTCTGGCGGATGAGCCCGCGGCGCCTCGACGCCGAGTCGTACCGCGACGCGGTGCTGACCGTTTCCGGCACGCTCGACCCGGCCCGCGGCGGGCCCGGCTTCCGTGATTTCCGGGTCACCGAGGCCTATGCCCCGATCTACGAGTCGATTTCCGTCGACCGCCCCGAACTGCGGCGCCGCAGCATCTACCGCTGCGTCGTCCGCGGCACGCCCGACGTCTTCCTGACGACGCTCGACTGCCCCAATCCCGCCAACCTCGCCCCGGTGAGGCCGCGAACGACGACGGCGCTTCAGTCGCTGGCGATCCTCAACAATGACTTCACCCTCCGCCATGCCGAGGCCTGGGCCGAACGGCTCCGGAGGGAGGTTGGGGATCGCCCCGCCGATCAGGTGCGACTCGGTTTTCAGCTCGCCTTCGGCCGTGAGCCTGACCGGGAGGAGACCGCTGCCGGAGAAGAACTTGTCGCGCAGGCGGGGCTCGTGCAGCTCTGCCGGATGATGCTCGCGGCGAATGAGTTCTCGGCGATCGACTGACAGGGTTCTTCCGTCCGCGGATGCTTCCGATGTTTCTTTCTGATCACTCCACGGGCCGCCGCTTCCGACCGTCGGGCCGACGGGCGTTTCTCGGCGCGCTCGGCGGCGGGCTAGGGTGCCTTGGGCTCGACGTCGCCCTCGCGGCCGACGCGACACCCTCCGGCGGTGCCCCACGGGGCGCCCTCGCGCCGCGGCCGCCCAGTTTTGAGGCACGGGCGACGGCGGTGATCCAGATCTTCTGTCCGGGGGGGATGAGCCACGTCGACACGTTCGACTAC
>CANGGC010000033.1 GCA_947453125.1 Planctomycetaceae bacterium
AGCCCACCGATGAGCCCGGAGAGGAGCGCCATCGGAAGGGAGAGCGTCGGCTTCGGCACCTCGGCAGGCGGAGGCTCGGCGGCAACCATCGATGGCCCAGCAAGCGACGGCCCCGCAACCGCCTGCGGGAACGCGACGTTAGGGTGGGGCTGGTGATCAATCTTCGCAGCACCGCCAGCCGTTGTCGGGGCCGGCACCACAGCGGCGGGCGCCGCTTGCACCGGCACCGGCTTCTTCGCCGCTTCCGCATACTTCGCTGCCAGAAACTCGATTCCCCCTCCCGCGCCATCGGCTCCCGCCCCGGCTTGGGTGGAAAGGGGAGCCTTGATGCGGACGGCGGTCGGCGGATCGCACGACGTCTCGGTGCAGGTCTGGAAGCCGATCACGATCTCCGCGGCGGCGGCCGTCTCGGGGAGGAGAACCTCAAAGGTCACATCCCCGTCGACCCCATTGGCTGCGGCCAGTTCTGGCGAGTGGGATGGCGTCGCAGCGAGAACGAAGACCGAGGCCTCCCGGTCGGGGACCGACACCACCGTCGGCTTTCCCTGCCCGACATCGCTGTCGGCAGACCCAGCCGGGGCATAGAGGTGATAGCCGGCGTCGGGGGAAAGCCGAACGATGAGCGGCCACCAGGTCGACGTCGCACCCGCTCCATCCACGCCGCTCCGGGCAGCGCCAAACGCAGCCTCGACGCTCGCATGGGCCCGGGGAGGAATGTGGGTGGCGATCACCGCCGTGGCGGAGCCGGGCAAGGCCACGGCAGCGGAGAACGGATCGGTCGCCCCGGCGACGGGGGGCGTCGTCGGAGCCGTCGGGTGAGCCTTTGCCGCACCGGCCGGGATGTCGGCGACGAAGGGGACCGACGCCGGGGGCGAGCAGGAGGTGTCGCGGCACATCTGGACGCTCACCGCGCCGGTGATCTGGTTCCCAGTGCCGTCGGGATTGGGGCCAAGCGGTGCCCGCCAGACGACCGTCCCCTCGTGTTCCTCGACCTGGAGCCCGGCCCAGGCCGGCACGTCGGTGATCGTCCGCACGTGGGGTGGCTCATCGGGCACAAACGCCGCCGACGGCTGCCAGGGGGAGGTGGCGTCGACGGTGATCCGCGTGGCTTTCGGCCCGCCCGGCTTTTGGGTGATGGCATAGAGGTGCCAGCCCTCCTCGAGCGTCGCGGTGACGACGAGGGTCGCTGGCTTTTCAGCGGCTGCCGGCTCCACAGCGGCCGCGACGGTGATCGGGCTCCCCAAAGCTGCGTTCACATCGCCAAGCGGATCGAAGCCTAGCGGGCTTTGGGCCATCCCGAAGGGGCAGGCCGTCGACACAAAAAACGCGGCCCAGAAGAAGGCGACCACGAACCGTGCGACCACGACGGGGGCGATCACCAGCGGAACCACCCGGCCGATCGGGGGCCTCGACCGCCCGCGGAGCCATCCTGGCAGACGCAGCATCGGCAGATCGGTCCTTTTGGGAAGGGAGGTCAGCGTCAAAGCAGGCAAAGCTTGACGATTGTACAAGCTCCGTTTTCCGCGGGTCAATGGAGCCCACCGCTCCCTCCATCGGTCTTTTCCCGGGGAAAAGCGAAGTTTTTCAGAAGCGCATCGACCCTCTCGAGCACCGCGCACGGGTCGGGGAAATCGCGATTTTCGTCGAGCACCCAGCGAAACCAGTGGTGCAAGCCCCCGACCACCCCCGCCAGATGGAGGAGGTCGATGAGCGACAGTTCTTCCCGGGAAAGGGGCCGAATCGCCCGGTAGGCCTCGAGCGCCTCGCCCCACACGACACTCAGGGAATCAGCACTCAGGGAATCAGCACTCAGGGAATCAGCACTCAGGGAATCAGCACTCAGGGAATCAGCACTCAGGGAATCAGCGCCGACCGATGCCGACCGGGGCCTCTCCCAGCTTCCCAGCAGTCGCGCGAGATCAGTTGCCGGGGTATCGATGCCGGCGGCATGCCAGTCGATCACCGCCGACACCTCGAGCCCGACAAAGAGCACGTGCGCCTGCCAGACGTCGCGGAGCACCGGCTGGAGGGGCACCGCCGGCGGCACCACGGCCGCTAGGCGGGAGAGATACGAGAGCCCCCCCTTATCCCGGAGGATCGCCGCGGCGGCCCGGCGACGCTCAGCGACCTCCGCTTGGAGCGGCGAGAGGCTCCCCTTCACAGGTTCGTCCCAGCCGCGGGCCATGACGCCCCGCAAGGCCTCGGCCCGCCGTGCCCATGCCGGCGGCGAAGCCGTGGGCGTCTCCTCGTTGCCACCGGCCTCACGAAGAGCGACATGAATCCGGGCCAGGGTCTCGAGCGCCGCGATGGCCTGCCCTGGCGAGGGAGCCGCCACCGGTTGCCCAGGGTGCCACGGCGTCATCTCGAAGCACCGCCCGTTGCCGTCGGTGGCGATCGTCGTCGGCTCGGCTCCATCGGCCGCGGCGACCTCCAGGTTCGCAGGCACGGCCCCAACACCCGCCCGGCGTGCTGCCGCCATCCACCGGTGGATCCGCTCGGCCCGCTGCCGCGGCCAGCTCTCGGCAAAGCCCTTGAGCACGAAACGCCTTAGCCCATGGCCTCGAGGGAGAGGCTCATCCGGCTCCACAAGCCACACCGGGCTACCGCTCAAGCCCGCGGAGGCGAGGGGACTGATCCGGCACCGGGTCGTGGGGAACCAGTGGCAGACGATCGCCCGAAGCGTGGTCAATCCGTTCATGGGCGTCCTTCTTGAAAACGTCCTGTTGCAGCCCTTCAAGGCGCATTGGGGTGGAGAATTGGCCCTCCGACACATGCGATGCTACGCTGCCAAGATGAATGGGAGAACCTTCGCCACCCCCCTTCCCAGGAAGGGTGTCCTCCAGCCTGGGGCAGCCTAGGCTGCTGGAACAGGGCTCGGTTCCGGCCACTCCCACAGCCCCGGCTCATCCGACCCAAACGAGGGGATCACGACTCATGCCCAGCCGCTCCGGCCGCCCGCTTCTGTTCCTTGCCACGCTGGCAGCGATTGGCCCCGTCGCAGCCCTGGTCCTGGCCGTCGGCCCAGCCCGCGCCGAGGAGCCGGCCGCGGCTCCGGCTCCTGACACCGTCAAAGTCGACGCCCCGGCGGCGCCCCCCGCAGCCCCGCAGGCGCCCCCGGCCCCCGAAGGGAAGGGGGGGAAGCCGCCGTTTGCCACCGTCGTTAAGGATGCGACCCGGATCCCCGGGCTGATCACCCTCCACCGCAAAGATGACAAGGTGTGGGCCGAACTCCCCGACTCGATCCTCGGCCGGGAGCTGTTCGTCTTGATCTCGATCGCCAAGGGGATCGGCGACGGCCAACTCCTCGGCGGCATGAGCTGGGGATTCGGTGACGACTGGATCTGGCAGTTTCGCAAAGTCGACGACAACATCCATGTCGTCCGCCGCAATGTCCGCTTCTTTGCCGACAAGGGGAGCCCCGAGGAGAAGGCGGTCGACCTGGCCTACACCGACAGCGTGCTGTTCAGCGTGCCGATCGCCACCTATGCCGCCAACGGCGCGCCGGTCATCGACCTGTCGGCGATTTTCATGACCGATCTCCCCCAGATCAGCCGCTCGCTCCCCGGCTTCTCCTTTGCCCGCGACCGTTCCACCTGGTCGCGCGTGAAAAACTTCCCCGACAACACCGAGCTCGAAGTCGCCGCCACCTACGGCTCCGGCGGCCAGGCAGAGCTCGACACCGTCGCCGACAGCCGCGGCGTCACCGTCAACGTCCACTATTCCGTGAGCATGCTCCCGCAGACGGGCTACCGGCCGCGGCTGGCCGACAACCGGGTCGGTTACTTCGTCACCGCCCTCAAGGACTTCTCCCAAAACGTCGACGAGGATCGGTTCGTTCGCTACATCAATCGCTGGCAGCTCGAGAAGGCCGATCCCTCGGCGCCGATTTCACCGCCGAAGAAGCCGATCGTCTTCTGGATCGAGAAGACGGTGCCGTTCCGATACCGGCAGCCGATCCGTGAGGGGATCGAGGCCTGGAACGAAGCCTTCCAGAAGGCCGGCTTCGCCAGCGCCATCGAGGTCCGCCAGCAGCCCGACCAGACCGACTGGGATCCGGAGGATGTGAATTACAACACCTTCCGCTGGATCACCGCCGGGGCCGGCTTCGCGATGGGCCCCAGCCGGGTGAACCCGCGCACCGGGCAGATCCTCGACGCCGACATCATCTTCGACGGCGACTTCCTCCAGTTCTGGCGCCGTGAATACGAAAACTTCACGCCACAGGCGGTGGCGATCCTCACCGATGGCCCGACGGCCGCGGCGGGCATCCTCCCCTCCGGCACCGAACGCGTCGCCGGCACGCACGGCCACGGAGCCGGCCACGCCTGCAGCGCCTGCATGCTGTTTGACGGCCATGCCCGAGAGACGGCACTCGCTGCGACGGCGCTGGCCGTGGCCGGCAACGGCCTCACCGAGGCCGACAAGGAGAAGCTCGTCGTTCAGGGCCTCAAGCTCGTCACCAGCCACGAGCTCGGCCATACCCTCGGCCTCCGCCACAACTTCAAGGGCAGCTCGCTTTTGACCCTTGCCGAGATCAACGATCCAGCCAAGGTGGCGCAGAGCGGCGCCAGCACGAGCGTCATGGATTACATCCCGGCAAATATCAGCCCGAAGGGGAAGCCGCAGGGGGATTACTACACCGCCAAGCTCGGCCCCTACGATCTGTGGGCGATCGAGTACGGCTACAAGCCGGTGGGTGGCGGGAGCCCCGAGGCGGAGCTTGCGGAGCTCGAGAAGATCGCCGGCCGTGCCGGTGAGCCGCAGCTCGCCTACTCGACCGACGAGGACACCCAGCCGGGCGACCCCGATCCGATGTCGAACCGCTTCGACCTCGGCAGCGACCCGGTCGAGTTTGCCCGCAACCGGGCCGAACTCGTCGCCCAGGTGATGCCGACGCTCGTCGAACGGATGACCGCCAAGGATCCGAACGGCAAGACGCCCGGCTACGAGCGCGTCCGTCAGGCGTTCGGCGTGCTGCTGACGTCGCACGGCAATGCGATGAACTTCGCCGCCCGTCTCGTCGGCGGCCTCCACACCTCGCGGGCCCACAAGGGGGATGCCAACGCCCCCGCGCCGTTCCGCGTCATCGAGGCTCAGAAGCAGCGCGACGCGCTGACGCTCCTCGAGCAGCAGATGTTCTCGGCCCAGCCGTTCACGTTCCCGCCGGAGCTCTACAACCAGCTCGTCTCGACGCGCTGGATGCACTGGGGCTCGAGCGAAGCGGACCGGGAGGACTATCCCATCCACGACGTGATCCTCATGTGGCAGGACCGGGTCCTCGGCCGGCTCATGGATCCGCTCACGCTCACCCGGATCCGCGACAGTGAGCTCAAGGTCCCGGCCGATCAGGATGCGTTTACCACCGCCGAACTCCTCGACCGGCTCACCAAGGCGATCCTCTCCGAGGTCGACTCGATCCAGCCGGGCGACTACACCGTCCGGAAGCCGGCGATCGGAAGCCTGAGGCGCTCGCTGCAGCGCTCGTATCTGTCGCGGCTGTCGGCGCTCGCCGTCGGCAGCGGCGGCACCCCCGACGCCCAGGTGATTGCGGCGGCCCAGCTCCGCAGCCTCGACAGCCGGATCGGGGCCCTCCTGGCAAAGCCCGACGTGAAGCTCGACGACTACTCACGGGCCCACCTCGTCGAGACCCAGGCCCGGATCAAGAAGGTGCTCGACGCCAGCGTGACGCTGCCGCGGCTGTGACCGATGTCCCCGACAGAGCCGCTCCGCACCACACCGTGGGAAAGCCAATGCCCGACGCAATCAGCATCCTCCTTCTCACGCCCGACTTGATGGTATCGAGCCGGATCGCCGGTGGCGCAGCGGCGATCCCGGCGACGGTCGAGGCGCTCGGGCCCGCCGCGGCCGCCCCCCGGGGCGGGCCGTTCGCAGTCATCGTCGTCGATCTGCAAGTCAACGGCCGCACCGCGACGGCTCTGGTTGAACGGGCCAAGGGCTTCCGCGACACCCAGACGGCCGCCGGCGCCGAGCGTGCGGCGATCATCGCCTTCGGCCCCCACGTGGCCGTCGATCGCCTCGCGGAGGCCGCCGAAGCGGGGGCCGACCTCGTCGTCAGCCGGGGGGAATTGCTCGGGGCCCTGCCAGCGGTCGTCGAACGGGTACGATCACTTTCCAACGGCAGCGCCGACGGCTCGGTCTGAACCGCTGACCGGAGAGCCGCAAGCGCAGCCTGGTTGCAAGCTCGCCGTTCCCGCGCAGGTTCTCCGATGCCGTTTTCCCGTCCCATCCGGGCCGCGATCGTCGCGCTGCAGCTTCCGATCAGCAGCCTCTCCCTCCTTTCGGCAGCCGCCTCCGCCGCGCCACCGGCCGTTCCCGGCATTGAGCCGCCGCCCGCCCCGCGCGAGCCGCGCGTCGCGGCGGCCTCAGCCGAGCCCGAAGCTGCCAAGACCTCCTTCGGCCTGCCGGAGGGCTTCGCTGCCGAGGCCTGGGCCGCCGAGCCGTTGCTTGCCAACCCCGTTGCCTTCTCGCTCGACGAGCAGGGACGAGCGTATGTCTGTGAGGCCTTCCGGGCCCACAAGGGGGTGGGGGACAACGTCCGCATCAACGACGACCGCTGGCTCGACGCCGATCTCGCCAACGACACCGTCGACGAGCGTTTCGCATCAATGGTCCGGATCCTCGGCGACAAGGCGAAGGATTGGCTCGTCGAGACCGACAGACTGCGCCGCATCGTCGACACCGACGGCGACGGCCGGGGGGATACCGCGACGGTGTTTGCCACCGGCTTCAACGGACTCCTCGAGGGGCACGGCGCCGGGGTCCTCGCCCACCACGGCGACGTCTTCTACGCCTGCATTCCCCACCTGTGGCGCTTCCGTGACGCCGATGGCGATGGCGTGGCTGACGAGAAGCTCCCCCTCCATGTCGGCTACGGGGTGCGGACGGCGATCCAAGGGCACGATCTCCACGGCCTCACCCTCGGCCCCGACGGCCGGCTGTGGTTTTCGATCGGCGACCGCGGCTACCACGTCGAGCACGCGGGGGGCGTGGCCAGCGACCCCGAGAGCGGCGCCGTGTTCCGCTGCGAGCCCGACGGCTCCAAGCTCGAGGTCGTGGCGACGGGACTGAGAAACCCGCAGGAGCTCGCCTTCGACGATCTCGGGCATTGCTTCACCTGCGACAACAACACCGACGGCGGCGACCGGACGCGGCTCGTCCACGTGATCCCGGGGGGAGACTCGGGCTGGCGCGGGCCCGTGCAATATCTCCCCGATCGCGGCCCGTTCAACCGTGAGCAACTGTGGCGAACGGCGTTTGACGGCCAGCCGGCGTGGATCGTCCCGCCGGTGGGGCATGTCGGCGCGGGGCCGGCCGGGTTTGCGGCCTATCCAGGCACGGGGCTGACGCCGTGGTTTGACGGTCGCTTCTTCCTTGCCGACTTCCGCGGCGCGGCGGCGACGAGCCTCGTCCACACCTTCCGGGTGCGACCGCTCGGGGCGAGCTTCGAACTCGTCGATGCTGACGAGACCTTCCGGCACATCCTCGCCACCGACGTGGAGATGGGGCCGGATGGCAGCTTGTGGGTGAGCGACTGGGTCAATGGATGGGAAGGGGACGGAAAGGGGAGACTGTGGCGGTTTTACCCCACAGGCCTTCCGGCCGACGAGGCGGCCGAGCGCCAGAGGCTCGTCGAGGAGGTCCGCTCGCTCCTCGCGGGGGACTGGACCGCGCTCGACGTTGACCGGATGAATCGCCTCCTCGATCATCCGGACCGCCGAATCCGCCGCGAGGCGCAGTTTGAACTTGCCCGACGTGACGACGCTGCGGTTTTCCTACGGTTGGCCGTCGACACCAGCCGTCCGATGCTCGCCCGCGTCCACGCGATCCAGGGGCTCGAACAGGTGGTGCGGTGGAGGCGTCGCCACGCCCCCGGGCCTGCTTTTCTCCTCGCGCTCCGCCTCGGAGACCTCCTGTCGCGATGCCTCTCCGACGAGGCCTGGGAGATTCGGATGGTGGCGACGAGGGCACTCGGTGACCTCCACGACTCCCGGGCGGTCGAGCCGGTGCTCCGGGCCCTCGCCGATCCCCATCCCCACGTCCGCGCGGCTGCCGGGATCGCCCTGGCGCGACTCGGTCGCGTCGAGACCAGAGGGAGTGACTACGACGCCGTCCTCCCGGCGATCGTCGCCGCGATCCGAGCCGAGGGCGCGCGGAGGCCGCTCGGCGATCCCCATGCCCGCCATCCGCTCGTGATGGCCTTGGTGGCCAACACGATCCCCGACGATCTCGAGCGGCTCGTCACCGATCCCGACCCCGCCGTCCGGCTGGCGGGATGCCTGGCGATGCGCCGCACGCGCGACCGGGGGATCGTCGCCTGCCTCGACGACGCCGACCCGCGGATCGTGCTCGAAGCGGCCCGGGCCGCCTACGACATTCCCATCGAGCGGGCCCGAAACGCCCTGGCGCGCCGCCTCCTCGATGGCCCGGTGACCGGCCCCGACGGCGATGCCTTCACCCGCCGAGCCATCGCCGCCTGCGAACGACTCGGCTCGGAGGCCGATGCTGACCGGCTGGCGACCTTCGTGACCAGAGCCGATGCCCCGACGCCCCTCCGCCTCCAGGCCATCGCAGTGCTCGGCGACTGGGCCGCCCCACCGCCGCGCGACCGGGTGTGGGGGGCGTGGCGGCCGATCGCCCCGCGCGACCCGGCCCCGGCCCGAGCGGCGCTCGAACAGGCGCTCCCCTCGATCCTCGCTTCGAGCGCCGGCGAGGCGGTGCAGGCTGAAGCCCTGAAGACGGCAGCCTCGCTCGATGTCCCCGGGATCGGAGCGTTGCTCGTCGCTGCCGCCACCGATCCCTCGCGTCCTGCGGCGACCCGCGCGGCTGCCCTCTCGGCCCTCGCTTCGAGCGCTCCTTCCGAGGCATTCCGGATCGCCGCGAGCCTGTCAGCCGACCCGCTCCCCGAGGTCCGCACCGCCGCGCGGCGGGTGCGTGGCGCGGCCCTCGCGACCACCCCCGACGACCCGGCCGCCCGAGCCCTCGCCGCGGAGGTGCTCGCGGCCTGTGCCGAGTCGGCCACGAGCGACAGCGGGCTGCGGGAGCAGCAGGCAGGAATCGATCTCCTCAAATCCCTCGGCAGTTCGGCCGGCGACGCGATCGGCGCACTCCTGTCCGGTCTCGAAGCAGGCTCGCTCGATCCCCGCCTCTCCCTTGAGGTGATCGAGGCCGCCGGCGGCGACCGGCAGCGGGTGCTCGGGCTCGCCGTCAGCGGCGGCGGTGTGCTCGTCGGTGGCGACGCGGCGCGCGGCCGCGATCTCTTTCTCCGGAAGGCAAACGTCGAATGCCTCCGCTGCCACGCCGTTGGGGGCACCGGCGGGATCGTCGGGCCACCGCTCGACACGGTCGGCCTGAATCGCGATCGCCCCCATCTCTTGGAGAGCCTTCTTGCCCCCAGCGCCCAGTTTGCCGACGGCTACCGGACGACCGTCGTCGTCACCGATGACGGGCGGACGGTGAGCGGGATCGTCAAGGCAGAGACCGATGGAGAGCTCACGATCCTCACCGGCGACGGCCGCGAGGAGCGTCTTGCCACCGCGTCGATTGTAGACCGGGCCACCGGCGCTTCCGCCATGCCGGCCGACATCGCCGCCAAGCTCACCCCACGCGAGCTTCGCGACCTCGTCGAATGGCTTGCGGGGCTCAGGGGCGTGGCGGCAGAGTAATCGGCCGCGGCCCGCTCAGCCGAACAGGGCGGTGACGGCCTGCGCCTTCACCAGCTCGCGCGGTTGATTGAGGTGGTTGTAGACGATCGTCTCCGGATCGATGCCACAGGCGTGGTAGATCGTCGCCAACAGCTCCGTCGGGTGGACCGGATTCTCGAGCGGAGCCGAGGCGGTCGCGTCGCTCTTCCCATGGACATGGCCGCGGCGGATGCCGGCACCGGCCACCACCGAAGTGAAGCAGTACGGCCAGTGGTCGCGGCCGTCGTTGGAGTTGCTGTTGCCGGAGGTGCTCACGCCACGCTGCGGCGAACGGCCGAATTCGCCGACCGCAACGACAAGCGTGTCGTCGAGGAGGCCGCGGTCGTCCATGTCGGTGATGAAGGTGGCCAGACCGCGGTCGAGCATCGGCCCCGACTGGTCCTTCATCCGCTTGGAGAGATCGGTGTGGTGATCCCAGGAGTGGTTGTCGGAGTTGGCCACCTTCGGCCACACCACCTCGACGACCCGCGTGCCGGCCTCGACGAGCCGGCGGGCGAGGAGGAGGCTCTGGCCGAAGGTGTTGCGGCCGTAGCGGTCGCGGACCTCGACCGGCTCCTTGTCGAGCGCGAAGGCCTCACGGGCCCGCCCCGAGATCACGAGGTTGAGGGCCCGCTCGTAGTATTCGTCGAGCTTGTAGTCGGCGACCGCCTTGTCGATCTCGGGCATCGACTGGTCGATGAGCGTGCGCAGCCGGGCCCGGCGCTCGAGCCGCTTGGCAAACACGTCGGCGCGGAGTTGGAGATCGTCGATGCGGATCCGACTCATCTTCTCCATGTCCATGTCGTCGCCGTCGGGGAA
>CANGGC010000034.1 GCA_947453125.1 Planctomycetaceae bacterium
AGGTCGCCAAACAGCATCGGCCCGGCGTGGTACCAGTGGAGTTCGCGGGGCCGGTTGTCGCCGACAGCTGTCATGAGGGCATGCTCTGGTCTGGATGCGGTCGCGGTGTCGCTCGTGGAGTCCCACCCATGCCCATCGTGGAATGGAGGAGATTGTTCTCTTTGCCGGGGTGCGTTCAAGCGGCGGCCTGAAGACACGGCCCATCATCGTACTCGGACGATCTCCGGGGCCGCCCCGAATGCCTGCTCGGGGGCCGTCGCCACGCGTTGAGGGGGGGCTCAAAGCGGGGCATTTGGCCGCGTCGATCAGCAACGGCCTCTCTCGATCGTGATGCTCGTCGGAGCGATCCTGATGTCGGTAGACTGCGGCCATGAACCAATGGCTGGCGTTTGGCATCGTGGCGGTGATCTTCGCGCTTCTTGCCCTGCTCGTGCGTTTGTCCGGTGGAGACGATTCTTTGTCGCCTGACTCCCCGACCGAAAGGCGCCCCCGTGAGCCTTCGTCACCGGGAGAGCTTGTGACGACTCCGTGACGGGGATCGCAACACATGGACGCATCGCCGCCCCCGACAGGATCGCCCCGCTGGTGGCTCGATCCCCGCGCCCGCCCGCTGGCCCTCCTCGGCGCCCTCCTCATTGTCTCCGGGCTCGCGCACGTGGTGGTGTGGGGAATCAATGGCGGGGCTTGGGAGGGGCCTGTGACCTGGCGGAAGCCGATCCTGTTTGGCATCTCCGCCGGCCTGACGAGCCTGTCGCTGGGGTGGGTGTGGTCGAAGCTCCCGCGGCGGCGGTGGGATAGCGCGATTGCGGCGGTCACGGCCTGGAGCCTGCTTGTCGAGGTGGCACTGATCGACCTCCAGTGTTGGCGTGGCGTGGCGAGCCACTTCAATCGGGCCACGCCTTTCGATTCCTTTCTTTACGACGCGATGGGGGTGCTCATCCTCCAGGTGACGCTCGTGGTAGTCGATCTCACAATCCGTCTCTTCCGCACGCCTGCCGATCTCGCCCCCGACATGCTCGCCGCCGCGCGCGCTGGCCTCGTGCTGCTGGTCGTCTCGTGTGGCCTCGGCATCTGGGTGAGCATTCATGGCGATCTCCAGGTGGCCCGCGGGCTTTCGCCGGAGGTGGTTGGCGCGGCAGGAGTGCCGAAGTTTCCCCACGGCGCCGTGATCCACGCGCTTCAGTGGCTCCCGATGCTTGCTTGGGGGGCGCGGCGCGCGGGGCTTTCGCCACGGTGGCGGCAGCGGCTCGTGTCGGCCGCGATCGCGGGGAGCGTGTTCATTCTGGCGTATGCGATTCTGCAGACGCTCGCCGGCCGGGGGCGATTCGATGCGCCGCCGCCGCCGATCGCGGCGCTGCTCGTGGCCGGGGGCCTGCTCCTGATCGTGCCGTGGTGTGTCGTCGCCGCGGCCTGGTGTGTGGGGCTCGCGCGCCTGCGCCACGAGACGGGCGCCGTGTGACGGCGTGGCATGCCAGCCGACGGGCTGCGGGGCCGAAAAGGATCCGGATCGAGGAATCGACTCCGGGGCTCCGGTGAGGGGGAGAAACGTTTGGCACCCGGCTCCATTCCGTGCGAGAATGGAGAACGTTGATCGCGCGTAGCGCGGCGCTCTGGGCAGATGATTCGTTGCTGGATCGCAAGGATCATTTCCCCACAAGCTGTTGGCCTGTTGGTGGACGATCACTACAACCGGGTGATCGTGGCAGCGGTCGTGGTTCGATACCGGGCTGGCGATCCGCCTCAATTCTCCTCCACCCAGAGGCGTCCATGATCCGCGCCATCATCGCGTGGAGCCTCGCGAATAGGGCTCTGGTGCTGCTGGGCGCTTTGGCGCTCGTGGCCGTCGGGCTCCACTCCGCCACGCAGCTCAATGTCGAGGCCTATCCCGACCCGACGCCCCCACTGGTGGAAATCATCTCCCAGAATCCGGGGGCGAGCCCGGAGGAGATGGAGCGGCTCGTCGGCATTCCGCTGGAGACGGTCCTCAACGGCATGCCCGGCCTCGTCGACCTGCGCAGCACGTCGATTGCCGGCCTCAATGACATCAAGTGCCGGTTCGCCTACGGCGCCAACTACTCCGCCGTCCGGCAGGAAGTGCTCAACCGGATCGCCACGGTGAAGCTGCCCCCTGGCATCACTCCGCGGCTCTCGCCCTGGAGCCCGACGGGGGAGATCGTTCGCTACGTGCTCGAGGGCCCGGGCTACACGCCGAACCAGCTCAAGGCCGTGCAGGACTGGGTGCTCAACCGGATCCTCAAGCAAGTGCCGGGGGTGATCGATGTCACCGGATTCGGTGGCACGGTCAAGCAGTATCAGGTGCTCATCGATCCGTTCAAGCTTCGCCGCTACGGCATCACGCTCCGGCAGGTCGAGGATGCCATCGAGCAATCGAATGCCAACATCGGCGGTGATGTGCTCTCCCTCGGCGCGCAGGCCCACAACGTCAGGGCGATCGGCCTCCTCGGTGGCGGCACCGATCCCCTCGATCCCGCCCTCGTCGGGGACGCGATCGAGATCGAGATGGGAAAGCTCGAGGACATCAAGGATGTCGTCGTCACCTCGGTCAACAACACCCCGATCTACGTCCGGGAACTCGCCGAGGTGATCATCGGCCACCAACCACGCCTGGGGATGGTCGGCCGCGGCGCCGAGGATGACGTCGTTGAGGGGATCGTGCTCATGCGCAAAGGGGAGAAATCGCTCCCCACGGCCAACGCCGTAGCAGCCAAGTTCGCCGAGATCGAACGCGAGGGGATGCTGCCGCCGGGCATGCGGATCGCGGTCTTCAACCAACGGGTCGATCTGGTGCATGTGACGACGCATAACGTCGTCCACAACCTCCTCGTCGGCATGGCGCTGGTCGTGGCGGTGTTGTTCGTGTTCCTCGGCGACGTTTCGAGTGCGGCGATCGTCGCCATCGCCATCCCGCTGTCGCTCCTGTTCTCGGTGACGGCGCTCTATTTCCAGGGGCGATCGGCTAATCTCCTCTCCATCGGTGCGGTCGATTTCGGCATCATCGTCGACAGCTCGGTGATCATCGTGGAGAACATCTACCGGCACGTCACCGGTCACGGCAGCGATCCTCGTCGTTCCCTCGACCAGCGGATCCTCGATGCCGCGGGCGAGGTCGAACGCCCCCTTTTCTTCTCGACCGGCATCATCATCTGCGCTTTTTTGCCGTTGTTTTTCATGTCGGGGCCGGCCGGCGCCCTGTTCGGACCGATGGCCAACACCTACGCGCTGGCCATCGGCGGTGCTTTGATCCTGGCGGTGACTCTGGCTCCGGTGATGTGCTCCCTCCTTTTCGGGAACAAGGGGGAGGAGAAAGACACGATCCTCGACCATTTTCTCAAGGCCCTGTTCGGGGCCGTGTTGTCGGCGGCCCTCTCGGCCCGCTGGCTCGTGCTCGCGGGGGTGGTCGGGCTGGTCCTGTTCACTGCGGCACTCGTTCCGGGGTTGGGGATGGAGTTCATGCCTCCCCTCGAAGAGGGGAATCTGTGGATCCGCGCCCTCATGCCCCGCACGTCCTCGCTCGAGGCGGCGGCGCGGATGGCGCCGCGGTTGCGGGCGGTGATCGCCGAGGTGCCAGAGGTCAAGGGAGTGATGTCGCAGGTGGGGAGGCCGGACGACGGCACCGACGTCACGAGTTTTTTCAACCTCGAGTTCAATGTTCCCCTGAAATCCATGGATCAGTGGCGGCCCGGCATGACGCGGGAGCGGATCGAGGAGGAACTGCGTCAGAAGTTCGCCGAGTTTCCCGGCCTCGATTTCAATTTCTCCCAGCTCATCCGCGACAACGTCGAGGAGGCCCTCTCCGGCGTGAAAGGGTCGAACTCGATCAAAGTGTTTGGAAGCGACCTGGCGAAGCTCGAGGAGGTCGGGGAGCAGATTGCGGGCGTGCTGAAGGATGTCGATGGGATCCGGAACGTCGGCGTGTTCCGCGTCCTCGGCCAGCCGAATCTTGAGATCGTCATCGACCGCAAGGCCTGCGCGCTCTACGGCCTGAGCGTGTCCGATGTCGAGAGCATCGTGCAGGTGGCGATCGGCGGCCGCGCGTTCTCCGAGATGGTCGAGGGGGAAAAGCTCTACGACATCGTCCTCCGGTTGCCGAAGGAACTGCGCAACGACCCCGAGGACATCGCCCGGATCCCGATCGATCTCCCCCGGCCCGCTGATGGGTCGTCCCCCGCGAGCATCCCGCTGTCGCTGGTGGCAACGATCAATCCCCACACGACCGGTGCGTCGTACATCTACCGGGAGAACAACCGCCGCTACCTGCCGATCAAGTTTGCGGTCCACGGTCGGGATCTCGGGTCGGCGATCCGCGAGGCCCAGCGGAGGATCAACGATTCCCGCACCGGTGTCAGTCTTCCGGCCGGTTACCGAGTCGAGTGGTCGGGGGAGTTCGCCCAGATGCAGGAAGCGTTCGGAAAGCTCACGTGGCTGGTGCCCCTGTCGATCGGGCTGATTCTCCTCCTCCTCCACACGGCCTTCGGGAGCATGAAGTACGCCCTGATGGTGATGTTCAACGTCCTCGTGGCCGCGATGGGGGGCGTGTGGGCTCTGCGGCTCACCGATACCCATTTCAGTATTTCCGCTGCCGTCGGATTCATCTCGATCTTCGGCGTCGCCGTGCAGAACGGGGTGCTCCTGATCACCTACTTCAATGCCCTCCGTGCCGAGGGGCTCTCACCACAGGAGAGCGTCCGCCGCGGCGTCATGGTCCGGCTGCGTCCTGTCATCATGACATCGCTGACGGCGATCCTCGGCCTGCTCCCCGCGGCGGTTGCCACGTCGATCGGCTCGCAGGCGCAGCGCCCGTTGGCCATCGTGGTCGTGGGGGGGATGTTGTCGGCGATGATCCTGCCGCAGATCGTCCTGCCGGTCCTGTACACCTTCTTCCCCGCTCCCGCCGGCCCGCTCCCCGCCGCATCATCGGACACCGCGGACCATTGATGTCAGGTTCGGCGCGCGGAGAACCGGCGTTGATTACCCCGGAGGATCTCGTTGATGACGACCTCGCCCCCGGCCACCAATCCCCCTTCGTCACGAGCCACGCCGCCAAGGGGCTGGTCGTACAGTCGCATCGCGTTGACCACACTGGCTGTCGTGGCGGTCGCTGCTGCGGCGGCGTTCGCCGGGGTGATTCCGGGCATCGATCCGGAGGGGCTTCCGTCGCTGCTTCGCACGCTCGTCGGGCTTCCTGCGGGCGAGTCGCAGCCAGCGGATTCCGCGCCGCCGATCCCCCGGCCCGAACGGAGGGTCGACGATCCCAACCGTCCACCCTGGGATGGACTGATCACGGTGACGGAGACGCAACAGCGAGCCATCGGCGTGCGGATTGTGCCGGTCGAGCCCCAGACTGCACCGCTCGATCTCGAGGTGCAGGGGAAGACCGACTACAACCCCGACACGCTGCTCAAGATCCGGCCCCGGTTCGATGCCCTGGTGACGGCGGTCCACGCCACCACCGGCCAGCAGGTCAACAAAGGGGATCCCCTCGTGGAGCTTTACAGCGTCAGCCTGGCGCAGGCGAAGCTCGACTACGAGTCGAAGGCCTCTCAGGCGGATCATGACAAGCAGATCGCCATGCATCAGCGGGATTTGACGAAGGCCGGGGTCATCCCCGAATCGTCACGCGTGCTGCTCGACGCCCTCAACCTCGAACGGCGCAGCCAACTCGAGTTCAAGCTGGCCCGGGATCTGCTCGAGGTGTATGGCGTCTCGCCGGAGGAACTTGCCGACGTGCAGACCGAGACCGGCACGGAGAAGGCGAAGATGACCCTGCGTGCCCCCGGCGCGGGTACGGTCATCATTCGTGACGTCGTGGTGGGAAACATCTACGACCAGAACGACACGCTCATGGTGATCGCCTCGATCGAGGAGCTATGGGTGTGGGGCAACGTCTATGAGCGGGACCTCGTCAACGTGCAGGCCGGATTGCCCTGGGAGGTGCAGTTTCCATTCTCCCGTGAGGTGGTCCACGGCACCGTCGACTATGTCGCCAACCAGGTCGATCCGCTCACCCGCGCGCTGCGGATCCGGGGGTCGATTCCGAATGCCGACGGCCATTTCAAGAGCGACCAACTCGTGCGGGTGTTCGTGAAGAATCCACCCCGGCCCGGCAGCACCGTCATCCCCCGGCGGAGTGTGGTGACCGAGGACGGGGAAACGTTCGTGTTCGTCCAGCGCTCCGAGGCCCCTGACCACTTCGAACGCCGCGTCGTCGAACTCGATCACGAGTTCAGCGACCGGGTGATCGTGGCGAAGGGGCTCGCGCCGGGGGAGCAGGTGGTGGTCATCGGCGGCCTCGTCATGGCACAGATCTACGAGGATCAATTCGCGGCCGAGACCGGAGAGCAGCTCTGAGGCTCACCATCCCGCAGGTCATCTGCGAGGATCGAGGCAGCCCGACCCACCGATCGCTCGGCGTGACGGTGCCGATGGAAGAATCCGATGATCTCCCAATCGCGCCCTTGCACGGCGACTGACTCGGCCGCCAGTTGCGCGCCGTCGGGATCGGTGATCTCCACCTCGACGACAGCCCCGCCGTTGAACAGCGGGCCGCTGAAGACGAGGATGGCGAGATTCACCAGCGGTTTCGCTTCCTGGATTCCCGTCACGGCCGAGCGCACCACTGCGGTCCGCGGGCCGCGGCTGTCGACGATTGGGCGGATCGTACCGAGCTGATCGGTAAGCGCCTCATGGAAAGCCTCCCGGATGCATGCCGCCCGTTCCGAACTGCTGGCCGGTTGACCGAGATCGTCGGCCAGCCATGCGACCGGCTCGATGAAGAACGAGTCGATACCCTGCAGATCGCAGGCACTCGCCCAACGCACGAGCCGTGCGTCCCCTTTTCCGATCACGCGGTATTTGGAATCGATGCGATCGAGTCCGCGGTAGCCGGAGAGATAACCGGACCGCGTCGGGTGCATCTGCACGCAGCCGCAGGTGAGGACCACGATCGCTCCGCACACGGCTGCCGTCGGCCGCCATGTCGCCGCTGGCTGTGTTGAACGCCGGGGCAGAGAGACTTCGGGAGAGGGTTTCATGGGAAAATTGTCTCCTCCACGGATGCCGGGGGCGTGAACCTCCGAGGATCGGTTTCGAGGGCTGTTCACCAGCGGGCCTCCATGGCAACACCGGTGCCGTTGGCGATCGGCAGCGGCACGGCCTTGACGGTCATCCCGCGGTATTCGAGCTCCGTGCCGTTGACGGCCATCGAACTGGCGAACGCCAGCGACCATCCGAGGAAGACCTGTGAGGGATAGTGGGCGTTGGCGTCCATCCGGGAGAGCCCGCAGAAGGTTGAGCAGACGTAGAGCCCCCCCTTCGCCCAAGGGTTCTCGACCATGTCTGCCGCGGCCAGAAAGGGGATCGCGCCACGGGTCTGCCGTCAGGGTCGCTGATGGGGGCGGTTCGTCGATTCCCGGGAGCGCGAGGACCGGATCGGCCGCGATGCCACGTGAGACGGGGATCGAATCCCGCCACCACGCCGGGGCGTCCTTGCCCCAGTAGTCCCAGGAGGGGCCGGCCCGATCGAGCGCCACCGCCAAGGGAACCTCGTCGGTAATCCCCGGGACTGCCACGATCCTTCGGTCGGCCATGATCCCGCCATCGCCCCTGACCATCGCTACCGGCTGCGGCTGCCTGAGGTCGATCGACTCATCTGGAGAGGATGCTCCGGTCAGTCGTGTCCAGAAACCCCTGGCAAAGCCCCCTCCCAGCCACGATTCGGCCGAAGCCGATCCCTGACCTGCGATCGCGATCATGCCCGCCGCCAGCGCGATCACGGTAAAGCGGGCCGTTCGATGTCGGCGATGGGGGGGCGTGGGGCGCATCGCTTTGTTGGGGTGGTCGGAGCTGGCCTTCGAAGCCCGGGTGTCGACGACGGCTCATCGAACGGCTCGAAGCCGTCGGCCCCGGCAGCGGATCACCGATCCCGATCCGCGGCAGAGGAGGGGGGAGGATCGTGGGCGAAGCGGGAGTGCAGGTCAATCCAGATCCCTTCAGCGGAGCCTGTCGATTCGCATATCAAGCGGGAAGCTGAGCAGACGGGGGGCTCTCCGTCGCCAAGCCCCCCATGCTCCCAAGACACCGGCCTCCGGGACGGTTCTCATCCACCCCGTTCGATGGAGCCTGGGCGTCATCCGACCTTCGACGGCTGTCGCGGTGAAGCCGTTATGCTGGGCCGGTCGTTCGTTCCGGGGTAATGCCTGCTTGAGGAGCAGCTGATGGAATCATCCTCCGCGTGGATCATGTGGGCGCTCCTCTCGGCCGCGTTTGCCGCGCTGACAGCCGTCTTCGCCAAGATCGGCCTCGAGGGAATCGATTCCGATCTCGCCACGCTCGTGCGAACGGCCGTGATCATCGTGCTTTTGTCGATGTTCGTGGTGGCGACCGGCAAGTGGCAAAACCCGCTCACCCTGCCCCATCGCACGCTCCTCTTTCTGACGCTCTCCGGGGCCGCGACCGGTGTGTCGTGGGTCTGCTATTTCCGGGCGCTCAAGCTCGGCGAGGCATCGAAGGTGGCCCCGGTCGACAAGCTCAGCGTCCTCCTCGTGGCGGTGTTCGCCGTCCTCTTTCTCCACGAGCGGCCCAGTGTCCGCGAATGGACGGGGATCCTCATGGTGGGGGCGGGGGTGTTGGTGCTCGCCCTGAAACGCTGACGAAACGCTAACGGGGGCCGAGCCATGCCGACGAATGTCGAGATCAAGGCGCGGGTCCACGATCCGGCCGCGCTTGCATCGCTCGCACGCCGCCTGAGCGATGCCCCGCCGGAGACGTTCCACCAGCGCGACACGTTTTTTGGATGCTCCCATGGCAGGCTCAAGCTCCGTGAGATCGGTTCGGGGGGGAGCGAATTGATCTGGTATGACCGGCCTGACACCGCAGGGAGCAAGCGGTCGGACTATCGGCTGGCTGCGGTCGCCGATCCGGCGGCGCTTCGCGACGTCCTCGAGCGGGCCTGTGGCGTGACGCAGGAGGTGGAGAAGACGCGGACGCTTTGCCTCGTGGGGCAGACGAGGATCCATCTCGACGAGGTGGTTGGGCTGGGGAGCTTCGTCGAATTGGAGGTGGTGCTCCACGACGGCCAGCCGGAGTCGGAGGGGCATCGGATCGCCGCCGAGCTGATGGCGCGGCTCGGCATCGCCGCCACCGACGTCTTGACCAGTGCCTACGCGGAGATGCTGCCGCGCGAGTCGTGACGGGCCCTCCGGCGAGCCGGTGCTCGCGGGGCTGACGCCGGTCCTCTATTCTGTAAGGGTTTCTCCACGCTTTCAGGCAGGAGCGATCACTGCGGCGGCGGCCGGTCGGCCGGGGCGTCGCCGCTGCCGCCGCGCCGATAGCGCTGCACTCTCCGCCCGGTGAGCGTGAAGCCGACGTACACATCCCGCCCACCGTTGGCGACGGCCATGCCATGCGGCCATTCGAAGTCTTCGGTCGTGCCGTTGGGCTTGGTGTGGAAGGTGTCGAGCACCCGCCCTTGGAGATCGAGCCGGCGCACGATCCCCTTGTCGGCGTCGAGATTCGAGAGGACAAAGAGGGAACCACCCGCGAACCGCACCGTGACGGGCGTGTCGACGTCGGTCCATTCGCCCAAGAACTCTCCCTCGGCGGAGAGGATCTGGATCCGATCGTTCTCCCGGTCGGCCACGTAGATCCGATCCCGGTCATCGACAGCAACGCTGTGCGGAACGTTGAATTGGAGCGGCCGTGCCCCCTTCGTGCCCCAGGCGGCGGTTTGTCGGCCGTCGGGTGAGAACTTCACCACGCGGCTGTTCAGGTAACCGTCGGAGACGATGAACGACCCGTCTGAGAGAAAAGCCAGGTCGGTGGGCATGTTGAACCGCACCTTCGGCCCGCCGATGGTGCGGAGCTTTTTGCCGTCGGCGTCAAACTCGATCGCCTGATGGAGACCGACATCGACGATCCACGCATGTCCGTCGGGGCCGACGACGATCTGATGGGGCATGATGAACGTGTTCGCCCCCCAGCTCGCCACGGTCCGGCCGGTGGCGGCGTCGATCACGAGGACAGCCGGCTGTTTGATCTTCTGGCGTTTGAAGACGCCCTGGGGCATCCAGTGGTTCTCGCCCCGGTTGAGGACGAGCACGCGCCCCTCGACATCGACGGCCACGCCGCTGATCTGGGCGCGGACGATCCGCTCGGCGGGCCAGGCCGTGTCGAGGTCGTGGGCGGTGAGTCGCTGGCCGGCGACGGCGAGCGTTGCAGCCGTCAGGAGCCAGCCACGTCGCGAGAGGATCGGCGCGGGCATTGATTCGGTGTCCCTTGGGGGCGAGGCATGACGCTGTCCAGAACGTCAATGCGACAGCCGATCGACCTTCCACTGCCCCTGCTCGCGTCCCAGGAGCATCCGCACCGGCTTGCCAGATTTTGCGGCCGTGAACACGAACTCGAGCCTGTCGACGTCGGTCACCTTCACCTCTTGGGAGGAACTGTACTCCATCGGCTCGCGGAGCCACGCGTTGGCCTTG
>CANGGC010000035.1 GCA_947453125.1 Planctomycetaceae bacterium
GCACTTTGAAGAACATCACCGCCATGAAGAACATCATGTACTTCATCACCTGCTGCTGGACCTGCGACTGCTCGTCGACCGCCGGCGGCATGAAGAGGTGCTGCTGCCAGATGAACAGGGCAATCGTCGCGAGGGGAAACAGGTTGAGGAACGGTCCGAGATAGCCCTCCGGCGCCGTCAGGAACGGCGGGAGAAGATTCGACCAATCCCAGAACATGTCGGGAGCGGCGAGATTCGAGCACCAGCGGATCGCCGAGCTGAACAGGGGCGCCTGCCGGAGTTCGACGTCGGTGGCCAGCGACCGGTAGAGCCCCATGAAGATCGGGATCTGGATGAACACCGGCAGGCAGCCGCCGACCGGGTTGTGGTCGTGCTTCTTCCACAGCTCCTGCGTCGCCTGCGTCCGCTTGGCCGGGTCGTCCTTGTACTTCTCGGCGATCGCCTTCATCTCGGGCTGGAGAGCCTGCATCTTCTGCGTCGAGAGCGCCTGCTTCCGGCTCACCGGGAACATCGCCCCGCGCACCATGACGGTGAGGAGGAGGATCGCGATCCCGTAATTGCCGATCACGGCATGGAGGGCATGGAGGATGGCGATCATCGGCCGAGCCACCCAGCCGAACCATCCGTAGTAGACGAGGTCGTCCATGGCCGCGGCCGGCGCCCCGTGCCGGGCGAGGAGATCGGGCTTCTTCGGCCCGGCGAAAATGCCGTAGCGGTGGCGGACCGGCTTCCCCGGCTCGAGCGCGATTGGCCGGGAAACGATCCGGGCGGTGACATCGACGAGCTTCTTCTTCGTCGCCCCGGGAACGTCGCCAACGGCGATCGGGCGGACCTCGGCGAGATCGGGGATCTCGCTGTCGGTGGCGGGGATCAGCGCCGCTGCGAAGTAGAGGGCATCGACGCCGGCAAATGACAACGGCTTGCCGTCACGGATGGACGTGGCCGGATGCTCGAGCTTGTTGTCGGCGATCTTCAGGCCGCTGATGATCGCCGACCGCTCCCCGGCAAAGCGCATTGCCACGTCGCGGACGGCGAGCGTGCCCCAGTCACGGGCGACGCGGGCGGTGTACCACCAACCTTCCGTCGGCAGCCCCGTCGGGCCGTCGAGGGCGTATTCGACCGTCGTTGGCTTGTCGGCGGCAAACTCAACGACGAGGTCGAGCGTTGCCGGGCCACCATCGACGCCGGGGACGAGCCGGTATTCCTTGGCAACGGAGAGCCCGCCGGCGAGCCGTGTGCTGAACCGCACCCCCTCCCCTGCGGCGAGCGGCTCGGCTGACCAATCGCGATCGACGAGGCCAAAGCCCGGAAGCTCATCGAGCGGCTCGCGTCGCGACCGGCCATCGACCGATTCCAGCGACAGCCTAAAGGAGAGCGGATCGGCCGGATCGGCGTCGGGATTCTCCACAGGCGCTGCGAGGTATTCAGGACGGACGACCTCGAGCGGGCGACGATCGAGATCGACTTCGCACGACGACGCGGTATCCCCCCGCCGGTAGTCGACGGCGATCTTTCCCCCCGGCTTCGTGCCGTCGAGGGCCCGATCGAGCCCCGCGGCATCGGTCACCGCCACGCCACCGACCCGTTCGATGATGTCGCCGACGGCGAGCCCGGCCAGATGGGCCGGGGTCCCCGCGCCGATGACGCCGATGCGGCATCCCCCTGCCACCGGCGCCACGGCTAAGTGCCCCATCGCCCCGCGCCAGTCGTCCTGATCGTGATAGCGTTCGCCGGCCAACTCGATCCGCTCCACCGCCGCGCCGCGGCTGGTGAGCGTGTAGAGCACCTGGGGAGCAGCTGTCGGGGCGAGCGAGCCGAGAGCATGACGGGTACGCGGGGCCGAGGCCTCGGCCGGCTCGGCGGCGGCGTCGCCAGCCCCGACAGCCGTGGCGTCACGACCGCTGCCAGCCTCGGCGAGGTCTGCAGGCTTGTCTGCCGCGAACGCCACGCCCTTGGCGCCGGCCGCTTCCTTCGCGGCGGCGACCGGCAATTCGGCATCCCCCGGCTCGTTCAGAGGGCGGGGGAAGAGCCATGTTTGGAGGAGTTGACTGCCGAAGATGATCGCGAAGGCGATGAGAGCGAATTGAACGTGACGGCGTTCCATGATCTCCTCGGGCGATTCACCGCCCACCGGGCTCCCTGGAAGGAGCCACTCCGGCCGCAGCACGGGATCCGTGCCGCATCGACCGCTGCCGCCGACCGATCTGGGACCTGAGCGTGCGGCGGGGAAGCGCCACTCGAGGCCGGAAGGCCGCAGACCGCGACCTTCCACCGAGAAAAATCAGTATACCAGCCGCCGCGGGAATCCCCGGGAGCAAGGAGGGCCCGGCGGACCGGAATGCGCCGCGGTCACGAACGACAGCGACCGCAAAGAGACGGCCCAACCGGCGGTCAGCGGCCAACGAGGAGTCGGTCGCCGAGATAATTGTCGAGGTCGGGGACGGCGTAGATCTTTTTACAGGTGACGTCGGCCGGATAGCGGATCCGCCGGAAACGGACGACGACATCGTCCTCGGCATGACCGGTCTCGACGATCACGTAGCTGGCGCGGGAATCGAGGTCGCGCGGCTGCCCCACCGAGCCGACGTTGACCATCGCCTTCGGCCCCGGGAGCGTCCGCCGCCATTCCTCTTCCGTCAGGCTGATCTCAGGGGCTTCGAACTGCGGTGCCACGGTGAACACGCCGGGAATGTGGGTGTGCCCCTGGAAGCAATACCGGCCGACGAGCTCGAAGATATGCTCCATCTTCAACGGGTTGTAGATATCTTCGGGGAAGACGTATTCGTCGAGCGGGCGCCGGGCCGATCCATGGACGAAGAGGAGATTCCCCTCGACATGCGTCCGCGGCAGTTCCCCCAGCCAGTCCATCAGCCTGTCGGCGGAGTTCTTCGGCATCACGTCGTGGTGTTCGAGTTGCGACCGCGTCCAGCGGATCGCCCGCTCGGCACCGACGTTGAAGCCGTCGGGATCGAAGAGGGCCCCTTGGTCATGATTGCCAAGGATCACATGCCCGCAGCGGTCGCGGACGAGCCGGGCGCACTCGCACGGATTCGGCCCGTAGCCGACGATGTCGCCGAGGCAGGTGATCGAATCGACCTTTTGTTGGTCAATGTCGGCGAGGACCGCCTGCAGGGCCTCGAGGTTGCCGTGGATGTCGCTGATGATCGCCCGCTTCACGCCAACTCCACCCCCGCTGTGCCACCCTCTGGGGCAGCGCCTCAAGAATCAGACCGATCGGACCGATCCGATCCACAATCCGCCGCCCGGGAGCGGGCAGCGATCATGGTAGGCAAAGCCCGGCGACTCGACCAACAAACCCACTGAATCCCCGTCAGACTAAGGGGGTTTGCCACCACGGTCAAGCAGCGTGCATCCCCCCGGAGCCGATTCCATGAAGACGGTCGCCATCGACACCTCCCTGCCGTCCGGCAGCGTCGCCGCCCTCGACGGCGAGCGGATGCGCGAGGTTTGCTTTGCTCCGGCCCAGGCCCATGCCCGGCGGATCGCCGCGGCCCTGGCGGAGGCCACGGCCGCGTTGGGGTGGGGCGTCGCCGACGCCGCCCTCGTGGCGGTGATCCGCGGCCCGGGCTCATTTACGGGGCTGCGGGTCGGCATCGCCGCGGCAAAGGGGATCGCCTGGGCCGGCGGCATGAAGATCGTGGGGGTGTCGGGATTTGAAGTGATCGGCGCGAGCATGGGAGGCGAGGAGCCGATCCATGTCGTTTACGACGCCGGCCGTGGCGAACTGTTCGCGGCCACGGTCCACCCCGCCCCGGCCGCCCCCACCGGCTGGCAGGCCGACGGGGGCGTGCTCGTGCCGATCGACGCCTGGGTGGCGAAGCTTCCCGCCGGCGCGACGCTCTCAGGCCCTGGGCTCGACCTCGACGCGGTGGCGGCCCTCGTGGCGGCCCGGGGGGATCTCCGCCCCGCCGCTGGGGCAGCCCGCCTCCCCTCCGCCGCGGTGGCCGGGCGACTCGGCTTGCGGATCCTGGCCGCCGGAGCGACAGGGTCGGCGGCGGAGTTGGCTCCCGACTACCTCCGCCCGAGTTACGCCCAAGAAAACGGGGCCGGCCCTTCCCGCTGACCTGTCGAGGGACGTACAGTCTGGGTTTTTGCCTCCCGTTTCAGGCCGTTGCCCCGCCATCCCCCGTCACGCAGGAATCGACATGGCCCGTCCGATCAAGAAGCTGCTGGTCGCCAACCGCTCCGAGATCGCCATCCGCGTCTTCCGCTCGGCCCACGAGTTGGGGATCCGGACCGTGGCGATCTATGCCCACGAGGACCGGTTCGCCCTCCACCGCTTCAAGGCAGACGAGTCGTACCTCGTCGGCCGTGCCGGCGAGCCGATCCGCTCGTATCTCGACATCGAGGGGATCGTGGCGCTGGCCAAGGCGCACGACGTCGATGCGATCCACCCAGGCTACGGCTTCCTCTCGGAAAACCCCGGGTTTGCCGCGGCCTGCCTGGCGGCGGGGATCACGTTCGTCGGCCCGCGCGTGGAGCTCCTCGAGACGCTCGGCGACAAGACCGCCGCCCGTGACCTCGCCAAGCGTGCCGGCGTGCCGATCCTCGCCGGAAGCTCGCAGCCGGTGACGAGCCAGGCCGAGGCGCTGCGGATTGCCAAGGAGCTCGGCTGGCCGGTGATGATCAAGGCTGCGCATGGCGGCGGCGGCCGCGGGATGCGGGTCGTCCGCGGGGAAGACGAGCTTGCCGTGGCTCTCGAGAGCGCCCAGCGCGAGAGCCAAACGGCCTTCGGCAGCGCGAAGGTGTTCGTCGAGAAGTTCATCCAGCACGCCCGCCACATCGAAGTCCAACTCCTCGGCGACATGCACGGGGGGCTCGTGCACCTCTTCGAACGCGACTGCTCGGTGCAGCGCCGCCACCAGAAGGTGGTGGAGGTGGCCCCCGCGCCGAACCTCGACCCCGGCATGCGGAAGGAGATCTGCGACGCCGCCTTGGCAATCGGCCGAACGGCCCGCTACGAGAACGCCGGGACGGTCGAGTTCCTCGTCGACACCGACACCGGCCGATTCTATTTCATCGAGGTCAACCCGCGCATCCAAGTCGAGCACACCGTCACCGAAGAGATCACCGGGATCGACATCGTCCGTCGGCAGATCCGTGTCGCCGAGGGATACCGCCTCGGTGACGCCCAGATCGGCCTCGGCAACCAGGACGCTATCGGATCGATGGGGACGGCGATCCAGTGCCGCGTCACGACCGAAGACCCCGAGAACCGCTTCCTCCCCGATTACGGACGGATGACCGCCTACCGCTCCGCCAGCGGCATGGGGATCCGTCTCGACGCCGGCACGGCCTTCTCCGGCGCCGTCGTCACCCCCTACTTCGATTCCCTCCTCGTGAAGGTGACGGCGCGTGGGCTGTCGCTCGACGAGGCGGCCGGCCACATCGAACGCTGCTTGCAGGAGTTCCGCGTCCGCGGCGTGAAAACGAACATCCCGTTCCTCATCAATCTCGTCACCCACCCCGAGTTTCTCGCCGGCCGCTGCACGACCAGGTTCATCGACGAGACTCCGGCGCTGTTCGATTTCCCCGTCCGCCGCGACCGGGCCACCCGGCTCCTCGAATACCTCGCCGACACGATCGTCAACGGCAATCCGCTCGTGAAGGGGCGGCCGGCAGCGGCCCGGCGCACCTCAGCGCCGATCCCCGAGTTTGACCGGCTCTCGACGCCTCCGGCGGGAACGAAGACGAGGCTGCAGGAGCTCGGCCCGGAGAAGTTTGCCGCCTGGGTCCGCGACCAGAAGGGCCTGATGGTGACCGACACGACGATGCGCGACGCGCATCAGTCGCTCCTCGCCACCCGGATGCGCTCCTTCGACATGCTCGCGATCGCCGATGCCTACGCCCGGATGGCACCGGGGCTGTTCTCGCTCGAGATGTGGGGTGGGGCGACCTTCGACACCTCGATGCGGTTCCTCAAAGAAGATCCCTGGGACCGTCTCGCCCGCCTCCGGGAGCGGATCCCGAACATCCTCTTTCAGATGCTGCTCCGAGCGAGCAACGCCGTCGGCTACACGAACTACCCCGACAACGTCGTCACGGCCTTCGTAAAGGAATCGGCGGCCGCCGGGATCGACGTCTTCCGGGTGTTCGACCCGCTCAACTGGGTGCCGAACATGCAGGTGGCCATGGACGCCGTCCGCGACGCCGGCGGGATCTGCGAGGCGGCGATCTGCTACACCGGCGACGTCCTCGATCCGGCGCGAAAGAAGTTCTCGCTGGCCTACTACGTCGATCTCGCCCGGCAGCTCGAGAAGCGCGGCGCCCACATGCTCGCCGTCAAAGACATGGCCGGGCTGTGCAAGCCCTACGCGGCAGCGACGCTCGTCAAGGCGCTCCGTGAGGCGATCGGGATCCCGATCCACTTCCACACCCACGACACCTCCGCCGCGGCGCTCGCCAGCGAGCTCGAGGCGGCCCGCAACGGCGTGAGCATCGTCGACGCGGCGATGGCGCCGTTCGCCGGCCTCACGAGCCAGCCGAATCTCAACGCGCTGGTGGAGGCGGCCCGTAACACCCCGCTCGACACCGGCCTCGACCCCGAGCCGCTGCGGCATCTGGCCCGGTATTGGTCGGCCGTCCGCGAGCACTACACCGCCTTCGAATGCGGCATGAAGGCCCCCGACGCCGATCTCTACCTCCACGAGATGCCAGGGGGGCAGTTCACGAACCTCCTCGAGCAGGCCAAGGCCCTCGGGCTTGCCGACCGCTGGGAGGATGTCTGCCGCGCCTACGCCGACGTCAACACGCTCCTCGGCGACATCGTCAAGGTGACGCCGACGAGCAAGGCGGTCGGCGATCTCGCGCTGCTCCTGGTGACCAACGGCCTCCACGCCTCCGATCTCCTCTCCGATTCCCGTGAGATGGCCTTCCCGGAGTCGGTCGTCGATCTCCTCTCCGGCCGGATGGGCCAACCGCCGGGGGGCTTTCCCGAGGCGGTCGTGCGACGGATCGTCCGCCCCGGCGAGCTCGTCACCGGCCGCCCCGGCGAATCGCTCCCTCCGGCCGACTTCAAGGCAGCCGAGAAGAAGGTGGCGGAGATCACCGGCATCCCGGCGACTCACCAGGAGGTTCTCTCCTGGCTCCTCTACCCGCGGGTCTTCCAGGATTTCGCCCAGCACCGCACGAAGCACGGCGACGTGAGCGTCCTCCCCACGCCGGCATTCCTCGAGGGTCCAAAGCCAGGCGAGGAACTGTCGGTCGACATCGAGCCGGGCAAGACGCTCGTCATCCGGTTGCTGACGGTGGGTGAGCCGCATGTCGATGGGACACGAACGGTGTTCTTCGAGCTCAACGGCCAGCCACGGAGCGTGTCGGTCGCCGACCGCAGCCTGGAAGCGAAGGTGCAGCGGCGTCCGAAGGCGGTCGTCGGCGATGCCCGCGAGGTCGGCTCACCGATGCCGGGCTTGATCGTCACGGTCGCCGTGCAGGCCGGCGACATCGTCACCCGCGGCCAGAAGCTTCTCAGCCTCGAGGCGATGAAGATGGAGACGACCGTCTACGCCGAACGGGACGGGAAGATCGCGGAGGTGCTCGTCGCCCCGGGCACGCCGGTCGAGGCCGGCGAACTTGTCGTGAAGTACGCCGACGCCTGATCGGCTGCTGGCGGCTCACTGGCTTTTTTCGGCCGGCTTCCGCCCCGCCTCGACGGCGGCTGCGGCCTCGAGCCATACCTGCTCGAGATCGGGGCGGTCGAGGTCGGCGGCCATCGTGGCCAGGCGCCGGCGGACGTCGGCGTCTCCGGGACGGGCCCACGCCTCCTGGTGGAGGTCGGCAAAGGTGCGGCGGAGGGCCCGGATCCGCTCCGCCTCGGCCCGGGCCGCGTCGGCGTCGGCCTCCCGGCCAGCCCCGGCATAGGCCTGCGCGAGCTTGAGACGGACGAGGTAATCCCTGGGGTGCTTGGCAACGCCCCGCTCCAGAGGACGGACGGCCCCCTGCGGATTGCCATCCTCAAGATCGATCGAGCCCTCGAGGCGGAGGGCTCCGAGATCCTCCGGGGAGGTTTCGAGGATGCGGTTCACGATTCCCCGGGCGGCCCCGCGGTCGCCGATCGCCAGGAGGCATTCGGCCCGGAGGAGATCGGCGTCGTCGCCACCCGCGAGCTTGTCGAGCTTGTCGAGCTTGTCGAGCGTGGCGAGCGCCTCGCGGTGGCGATGAAGCTTCACGAGGCTCCCGGCCAGTTCGACGAGCACGTCGTTGCGATCGGCCTGATCGGGGGAGCGCCGCAGGCTTTCCTCGTAGTGCTCGACCGCCTCGGGGTAGCGCTCGTAGTCGTTGTGGATGAGCCCGAGGAGCCTTTTGGGACGGGGATCGGCCGGAGCAAGCCGCGCCGTCGCCTCGAGGTGCTCGATGGCTGCCGGAATCGCACCGGCGTCGTAGGTCATCGCCGCGAGGAGCCGGTGGGCGTCGACCGAATCGGGCGTCGCCGCGAGGACGGCGTTCAGCTCCCGTTCCGCCAGCGGGTAGAGGCGGAGGCGGTAGGCGGCTTCACCGCGGACGAGGCGGACGAAGCGGAGGAGATCGGCATCGTCCGCCCCGGTTTTATCGGCAGGAAGCGCGGCGAGGAGATCGAGCGCTGGGCGGGAAAAGCCGCGGGCAACGAGCAGGCGGGCCTGCACCACCCCCGCCAACCCCGCCGCGCCGCGATCCTTGAGGCTGCGGATTGCCTGCCGGGCCGCCGCGCCATCCTGACGATCAACCGCTTTCCAGGCCTCCGTGGCAAGCGCCATGGGCGTCGCGGCTTCGGCGTCGATACGACGCCACTTCCACCCCCACCCCGCAGCCACCGCCGCGGCAGCTCCACCCATCAACAGCAGCCCACCGACGAGGACTCTGCCACGGATTCGTGGGGCCAAGGCTCGGCTCGGCTCGGGGGTGGTCACGTCGGCCCTCCCTCGGCCGTGCCCGCCGCATCCGCGGGCAACGCACCTGCCTCGACGACCCTGATCTCCCGTTCCGCCCCGGTCAGTTCGACCTCCTGAACCACCCCCGACGGCCAGCGAACGCGGAGCCGCTGCGGCGTAGGAGCCGAAGTGCCCGCCGGCCCGGAGAGCACGACATGGAGCCGGCGGTCGCTGTGGGAGAGATAGCTCCCCCCGCCGGTGACCTGGAGCGCAGGAGCGGGGCCTTCGCCACCGAGAACCTCGAGCCGGGCGCCAACCGCGTCGCGGTTTGACATCGTCCCCACGAGTTGGACGAGGATCGATCGGCCCGACTGAGGGAAGCGGTTTTCGAGGACTGCCACGGGGGCTTCGACGTGCGAGATCGCCAGATCGAGGTCGCCGTCGCCGTCGTAGTCGCCGCTGGCAAGTCCCCGGCCCATGTGGGCCTTTGCGAAGTAGGACCCCGGCTGCGGCTGGCCGCGGCGGAAGCGGTCGCCGTCGAAGCGGAGGAAGAGTGGTTCCTGGAAGAGCGGGGAGGCGTCGGGATATTTGATGACATGGCCGTCGGCGACGACGATGTCGACCCAGCCGTCGGCGTCGAAATCATCGCAGGCCGTTCCGAAGCCGACAAACAGACCGCCGATGTCGGTGATGCCGTAGCGGCGGCTGACATGGAGGAAGTAGCCACGCCCTTCGTTGCGGTAGAGGGCAAACCACTCGCGCTCGAAGTTCGTCACCCACACGTCGGGGAGCCCGTCGCGGTTGAAGTCGCACAAGTCGATCCCCATGCTGCCGTTGGGCACCCCCTGGTCGTCGAGGGCCGTGCCGCTGACGAGCCCGCTCTCCACAAGATGGCCATGGCCGTCGTTGACGTAGAGGAAGTTGTCGGTGGTGTCGTTGGCGACATAGATATCGACGTCGCCATCGACATCGAGATCGGCCAGGAGCACTCCCAGCCCCTTGCCATCGCTCTGCAGACCGGCCGCGGCGGAGGCGTCGGTGAAGGTGCCGTCGCCGTTGCCGAGAAAGACCGCGTCGGGCAGCCCCTCAAAGGAACGCGGCGGACAGATGTCGCGAACGGTCGCCGACGGCCCGCAGCGGGGATGGTTGTCGAACGACCAGTTCACGTAGCGGGTGAGATAAAGATCGAGGACGCCGTCGCCGTTGAGATCGGCCCAGCC
>CANGGC010000036.1 GCA_947453125.1 Planctomycetaceae bacterium
CATGCGTCGCGACGGCGAGAGCCTTTACACCGGCATGTACGACGGCTATGCCTTCGAGGTGGCGGTGCAAAAGGACGGCCGGTATCCCCGGGACCACACCTACCCTTCCGTGCCGAAGGAGGCCGTCATCGGCGACTGCTGGCACCGGTTCTTCGTGCGGATGCTCGAGGTGGTACAGTCGATGGATTTGGTCCGCCAGTCGATCGATCGCTACGCCGCCTGCCGGGAACCGCTTGGCGAGCCGCTGAAGCTTGCCGAGAAACTCCCCGTCGGAGACGCCTACCTCGAGACGGAGGCTCCCAAGGGGCAAATGGGCTTCTACATCGTCGGCAACGGCACGTCGATCCCGTGGCGCGTCCGGGCCCGGTCGAGCTCCTTCTCGAATCTCTCGGTGACCCACGAACTCTGTCGCGGCTGCTTGATTGCCGACGTTCCGGCAATCGTGGGGAGCCTCGACATCGTGATGGGGGAGATCGACCGCTGACCCCGGGGCGAATGGTCTGGCATGCTGCGGGTGGGTCGGCTCCACGGCGGATTCCCCGTCGGCACTTGTGATTCAGGGCGGTGTAGGTCAAACTTCGTGCGAATTTTCACGATGTGGGTTTCTGGCGGGAAAAACCCCGTTCGATCGGGTTTTTTTCAGGGCGTGAAGTGGGTGGTATATGGCTGAATTCCTCATCGGACTGGGACTGCCTGGCTGGCTGGCATGGAGCGTTGCCGCCCTCGTGGCTGCCGTTCTCCTTCTCAACGTCATCGCCGGCGGAGCGCTGGTGTTCATTTGGGCCGAGCGGAAGATCGCCGCCCGCATCCAGGATCGACTCGGCCCCACCCGCACCGGCGGCCGTTTCGGCTGGCTCCAGTCGCTCGCCGACGGCATCAAACTCCTGGCCAAGGAGGATCTGATGCCCGAAGGGGCGGATGGGCTGCTCTTCCGCCTCGCCCCCTACGTCAGTTTCTGTGCCTCGTTCTGTGCGTTCATCGCCCTCCCCTTCGCCTTCGACGTCGTCGGTCAACGCCTCAACGTTGGCGTTTTCTTCGTCGTCGCCGTGCTCGGCTTGGAGGTGTTCGGCGTGATTCTCGCCGGCTACGCCTCCGCCTCGAAATGGTCGTTGTTCGGAGCGATGCGTGAGGCGGCCCAGGTCGTGAGCTACGAGGTTCCGTTGGGCATGTGCGTCGTCGTGCCGGTGATGCTCGCAGGTACGATGGATCTCGTCACGATCGGGGAGAAGCAGGCCGGTTGGATGTCGAATTGGTACCTGTTCCACGATCCGTTCACGTTCGTGATCTTCTGGGTCTATGTGACCTGTGCCGTGGCGAGTGTGAACCGGGCTCCGTTCGATCTGGCCGAGGCCGAGAGCGAACTCGTGGCCGGTTTCCACACGGAGTATTCGGGGCTCCGCTGGAGCTTCTTCTTCATGGCCGAGTACGGCTCGATGTTTCTCGTCAGCGCCCTGGCCGCAGTGCTGTTCCTCGGCGGATGGAACGGGCCCGTGCCAGTTGCCCGGCTCGTCGGCCTCAGTGAGGGCACGGGGGACAGTGCCGCCTACTTTGTCCGGCTGCTCGGGCTGGCCAACCTCATCGGCAAGGCGACATTCGGCGTCTTGTTGATGATGTGGATCCGTTGGACCCTCCCCCGCCTGCGGATCGATCAGGTGATGACGACCTGCCTCAAGTACTGCACGCCAATCGCGGCGGTGATGTTCGCCGGTGCGATGTTCTGGCAGTTGTTCCTCCCCGGTGGTCTCCTCCCCGGTTGGAGTCGTCCCGCCGGGGAGATCCGCGAGGGCTGGCTCGAAGGTCCGGGAGGGCTTCCGGCCACAACTCCCCCGGCGGCCGTTCGCTCCGCCGGTGTCGCGGCGGCTGATCCGTCCGATTCGTCCGGTCTGGCAACGCGGAGCCCTCGGTGACGGGAATGCTCGATATGGACATCTCCTCCCTGACGCACGTGATCGTTCCAGCCCTGGCAACGACGTCGCTGCCCACCCTGCCGATGGCCGGTATCAACTGGCACTCGGTGCTGTTCCTCCTCTTCGCCGGGTTGGCGTGCGGGTTCGCCGTCGGTGTGGTGGCGGCCGACAACGTCGTCCGCATGGCCCTATATCTCGTCTTCTCCCTCGGCGCCACGGCGGGGCTGTTCTTCCTTGCCGGCGCCGAATTTCTCGGTGCGATGCAACTGATGATCTACGTCGGGGGGACGCTGGTCCTCCTCGTGTTCGGGGTCATGCTCACGGCCCAGGCGCCTTTTGTGTCGATCAAGCCGTCGTCGTCCGACCGGACGCTTGCCGCCGTCGCCGGAGCCTCGCTTTTGGCCCTTCTGTTGACGGCGGCATTTTCGGTCGATGCTTGGATGGCACCCGGGGTTGGGGTGGTGTCGGCGCCGTCAGCGACTCCGCTGGGGATGGCGCTGATCGGTGTTCGCGTCGACACGCCGCCGTCCGGTTCGCCGAACGGGGGCCATGCCGGATACATGCTTCCGTTCGAGATCGTCTCGGTGCACCTGCTGGTGGTTCTCGTGGGGGCCGCCTACCTCGCCCGCGCCAAGCGTCGCAGGACTCCGCGGGCCATCGATGCCGTCGCGTCAGCGATGCCGGTTGAGCCCGCCGTTGTGGCGACGGCCGCCGTCACGGCGCCAGGGCGGACTACCGGCGGGGCAAAGTCGGCGCTCGTGGGAGGAGGACGATGATGGACTTTTCCGTGGCTTCTTCCATCCTTCCGCAGGGTCTCCCCATGCCCGCCAGCTTTGGAATGATCCCGCTGTTTGCCGCCAATCCATTCACCGAACCGGTCGGGGTGATCCATTACCTGATCGTCGGAGCGGTGCTGTTCACCGCGGGCATCGCCTGCATGACCCTCAAGCGGAACGCGCTGGGGATCCTCATGGGGATCGAGTTGGTGCTCAATGGCGCCAACGTCAACTTCGTTGCGTTTTCCTCCTCCTACCTCCGTGCCGAGGGGGCCCCGACGCTCGGGCTCGACGGTCAGGTGATCGCGCTGTTCGTGATCCTGCTGGCTGCGGCGGAGGCCGCCGTGGCGCTCGCGATCACACTCAATTTCTACAACAACCACGCCACCGTCGATGTCGACCGGGCCGACGACCTGAAGGGGTGAGCTCCGCTCCCGTACTCCCATGGACCTCGAATCCCTCCTACCGACGCTTCTCGGGCTCGCCTGGCTGCTGCCTCTGGCGTCCTTTGCCGTGATCCTCTTTGCCGGTCCCCGGCTCGGGCACCACGGCAAGGGAGCTGCCGGTGTCGCCACCGCGGCGATCGTCGGATCGTTCGTGCTCTCGCTCTTCGCGTTCATCTCCTGGGTGGCGCAGCACCCGGTTCACGCTGTGGCGCATGGCGATCATGGTGGCGCCCATGGTGCGGCCGACCCGACGCACGGCTCGGGCGATCATGCCTCCACGTCCCACGCCACTGCCGCCGATCATGAGCCGGGGCACGACACGGGGCACGGGGAAGCTGGCCATGCCGGCTCCCCGGTGCACTACTCGGGCGACTGGTACACGCTCTACGAGGGGGGGCGTCTCAAGCTCTCGATCGGCTGGTATGTCGACGCGCTCACGGTGTTGATGTTCGTGATGATCACGTTCATCGCCACCTGCATCCATGTCTACGCATCGGGCTACATGCACGATGAACTGCACGACATCACCGACCATGAGGTCCACCTCGCCGACGGCAGCCATCTCCACCGCCCGGGGCGCTTCCATAGGTTTTTTCAGGCGCTGTCGCTGTTCTGCTTCTCGATGCTCGGCATTGTGATCGCGGGCAATCTGGCGATGGTGTTCATTTTCTGGGAGCTGGTCGGTATCTGCTCGTGGTTCCTCATCGGCTTCTACTACGAGCGAAAGAGCGCCTCGAACGCGGCCAACAAGGCGTTCATCGTCAACCGTATCGGCGATTTCGGGATGCTCATCGGGCTGATGGCCCTGTGGGGCGCCCTGGGAACGCTGCACTTTGCCGACTCGACAGGCCCCGATGGCCATGCCCGACCGGGGTTGTTCTCGCTCGTCAGGCCCCCGGTTGCGGGGCATGCCCAGTGGGTGCCCGACGGAATGGTCAAGTTTGCCGCCGCTGAGAAGGTCGGGGCGGTGCTCCGCTCACACGCCGATGATCCCCGTGCCGGGGTGGAGCAGGTGGAGGCCAAGGTCGAGGACTGGCGGGACGAGGGGTACGGTCGCTGGCTGCTTCTCGTGGCCGGACTTGGAATCTTCTGCGGGTGCATCGGGAAGAGCGCCCAGTTCCCCCTCTTCGTCTGGCTTCCGGACGCGATGGAAGGGCCGACGCCCGTCTCGGCGCTCGTCCATTCGGCAACGATGGTGGCCGCCGGCGTCTATCTCGTGGGTCGGTTCTATCCCGTCCTCACGCCCGATGCCCTCTTGGTCATCGCGTACGTCGGAGCGATCACGCTGTTCATCGCCGCCACGATCGCGTTGGTCGCCAACGACATCAAGCGGGTGCTCGCCTACTCCACCGTCAGTCAACTTGGCTACATGATGCTGGCGCTCGGCGTCGGCGGATGGCTGGCGGGCTTGTTCCATCTCGTCACCCACGCCTTCTTCAAGAGCCTCCTCTTCCTCTGCTCGGGGTCCGTCATCCACGCCTGTCACACCAACGACATGCGGAAGATGGGGGGGCTTGCCAGGGCGATGCCGTGGACGAGCGGAACGATGCTTGTCGGCTGCCTGGCGATCATCGGTGCCGGGATACCGTTCCTCGACATCGGCCTGAGTGGCTACTACTCGAAGGATTCGATCCTCGCTCAGGCCCTCCTCTTCGCCCGCGAGAATCCGTCCCACTCGATCCTCTTCTACGCTGTCGCCGGCGGCGCGATGCTGACGGCTTTCTACATGTTCCGCCTCTGGTTCATGACGTTCGCTGGCCAGCCCCGCGACCATCACGTTCACGAACATGCCCACGAGTCGCCCCCGGTGATGGTCTATCCCCTCGTGGCTTTGTCGATCCTGGCAGTCGTGGCGGGGTGGACGTTGCCGGGCGGTTTTGGCATCGCCAACATGATCGAGCAGGCCCGTCCTTCTGGCACCGGTGGGACCGAACTCGGTGGCCTGTTGTTTTCGGCCTTCACAGTGCCTGCGGAGCATGCCAGCCATGCCCACGACATTCACGTCACTGCCTCGCTGACAGCCTTTGCCACGGCAGCCACCGGCGTGCTCCTCGCGGCGTTGATGTACGTCTGGGGCATCATCCCGCCGGCGATGGTTGCTGCCGCCGTCAAGCCGCTCTACACGTTCCTTGCCAACCGTTGGTATTTCGACGAGATCTACCGCTTCCTCTTCGTCCTCCCGGTGCTCGGCATCTCCCGGCTCGTGAGTGGCACCGATAAGGGGATCATCGATCGGTTCATCGAGGGGCTCGCCTGGGCGGCCAAGCAGGTGGCCGGATTCGATGCGTGGCTCGATCGGACGCTCATCGATGGCCTCGTCGACAGGACGGCGAGCGCCACCTACAGCGCCGGACTCGAACTCAAGAAACTGCAGACCGGTCAACTCCGCCAGTACGTCATGTTCATCGCCCTCGGAACCGTCGCGATCTTCGTCCTCGCCGGATTGCTGTTCCGTTCCTCGTTTGCCGGCTGATCCTCCCGCCGGCTCCCCATCCCTCCAGCACCGCACACAGTTCCTCTCCGGATCAACGCCCCATGGGAATCGCACCGACCTTGGCCGTGACGCAGCCTGCGTTCTGGCCCCTCACGCTCATCCTCTTCCTGCCGGCCATCGTCGCCGGGATCCTGGCGCTGCCGATCATTCCGCGCGGGAAGGACGACTCCGTTCGCTGGGTCGGTCTGGCGACCACGATCGCCGTCTTCATCCTTTCCCTCTGGATGGCCGTCCCCGCGATCTTTGGGGCAGGGAGCCCTGGGCAGTTCACTGTCGGCGAAGCGGGGATGCAGGCGGTGGTGAAGCAGCCGTGGATTCCCGCCTTCAACATCGAGTATCTCCTCGGCGTGGACGGAATCAGCATGCCGCTGGTGCTCCTCACGACGTTTCTCGCAGTGCTCGCTGCGGCGGCGAGCTGGCCGATCGAGAAGCACGTGCGCCCCTACTGGATCCTCTTTCTGCTCCTCGAGACCGGGATGATCGGGGTTTTCGTCTCCCTCGACTTCTTCCTCTTCTACGTGTTCTGGGAGGTGATGCTCCTCCCGATGTACTTCCTCATCGGGATCTGGGGTGGACCCCGTCGCGAGTATGCCGCGATCAAGTTCTTCCTCTATACGCTCGCCGGCAGCGTGCTGATGCTCCTGGCGATCCTGATGCTCTACTACGCCAGCGACGTCCGCACGCTCTCCGACGACCAACTGCTCGCCACCCATGTCGTCAGTCCGGCCCTCGAGGGGGCCGACCGGGCAGCGGCGATGACGGCGGTCCACTCCCATCCCAAGCCGATTCACACGTTCAACCTCCTGGCACTGGCGGCGATCGGTCAATCCCCGGTTTCCCCCTTCGCTGCCACCTCGTTCTGGGGCATGACGCTCGAGTCGTGGGCCTTCCTCCTCCTCCTCATCGGCTTCATCATCAAAGTCCCGGTCGTGCCCGTGCACACCTGGCTGCCCGATGCCCACGTCGAGGCGCCGACGCCGATCTCGATGATCCTCGCCGGTGTTCTCCTCAAGCTCGGCGGCTACGGAATCCTCCGGATCTGCTATCCGATCTGCCCCGGAGCGGGATTGTCGTTCGCCTGGTTGGTGTGCGGGCTCGGCGTGGTGTCGATGGTTTACGGGGCCTTCGCCGCCCTGGCACAGAAGGACTTCAAGCGGATGGTGGCTTACAGCTCGGTGAGCCACATGGGATATGTCATGCTCGGTCTCGGGGTGTGGAGCGCGGTGGCCGGACACGAATACCAGTGGGATGCCTGGGCCCAGGGGGTCAACGGCGCCATGTTCCAGATGCTCGCCCACGGCATCAGCTCGGCTGGCATGTTCTTCATGGTGGGCGTCCTTTATGACCGCGTCCACCACCGCAACCTCGAGGAATTCGGCGGGATCTTCAACCGCATGCCGCTCTATGCCTCGTTGGCAGTGGCGATCTTCTTCGCCGGGCTCGGGCTCCCCGGCCTCTGCGGATTCATCGGCGAGGTGCTCGTCACGCTCTCGAGCTGGAACTACAGCCGCCTGCTCGCCGTCTGTTCCGCGTTCACGGTGATCCTCACCGCCGCTTACATCCTCTGGGCGATCCAGCGTGTCTACCTCGGGGCGGAGTACAAGGGCCCGCACGGCGACCATCTCACGCCGATGACCCGCCGGGAACTGGCGATCGCCGTGCCGCTGGTCGTGTTGGCCATCGTCTTCGGGGTGGCGCCGCAGTTGATCTTCAACTACATCACGCCGACGGTGAACCGGCAGGTGGAGACGCTTGCCGAGTGGACCCGTTCGGTTCATGACGGTCACCCGGCGGCGGCCGGTGCGACGGCAGCAACGGACAAAGGTGCTGTCGAGCTGCAGGCCACGATCGATACCTTCACCGTGGGGGGGAGCCGGTGAATCCCGACCGCAATCTCGGCACGCTCCTCGACGGCACGCTCCATGACACGCTTGTCGTGTCGTTGCCCCATTTCCGCCCGGAGCTCTGCCTGGCGGCGACGATCGTCCTGCTGCTGCTCTGCCGGATGCTGCCGCTCCTCCGCCTCGTTGACTCCGGTTTTCTGGCGCTGGGCGGAGTCCTGTTCTCGTTGTTCTTCGCCTGGGACGATGTTCTGTCGCTCCACGGCGGCCCTTGGGCATCGACGATCGGTGATCTGCTCGCCGGGCGGCAGGAACTGTTCGGAGGTCTCCTCGCCTTCGATTCGCTCACGGCCTACATACGCTTGCTCCTCACCGGATTCCTCGTGCTGTTCATCCTGTTCACGAAGGTCTCTGGCATCCCCGATTCCGAGGATGGTGCCGACTTCTACACCCTCGTCCTGGGCTCGACCCTCGGCATGTGCCTGATGGCCTCCGCCAATCACCTCCTGATGGTGTTCATGGCTGTGGAAATGGCGAGCGTTCCCTCCTATGCCCTCGCCGGGCTCCTCAAGGGGCGGAAGGCGAGCTCCGAGGCGGCCCTCAAGTATGCCGTCTACGGCGCCGGGGCCGCGGGGGTGATGCTCTATGGCTTGAGCCTCCTGGCCGGCGTGCTCGGCACCTGCCACATGCCGACGATGGCACGGGCGCTGGCCTCGCTCGATTCGATGTGGATGCCTGGGGGCACGGGATTGGCTCTGGCGATCGGCGGGCTGATGGTTGCCGCGGGCCTGGCGTTCAAGCTTTCTGCCGTGCCGTTCCACTTCTGGTGCCCCGACGTCTTCGCTGGAGCCGCGGCCGAGGTCGGGGCATTCCTTTCGGTGGCCAGCAAGGCGGCGGCCATCGCGCTTCTCCTCCGCGTCGCGTTCGGTCTGGGAACAACCGGCCCGGGCCCCGACCATGCCGTGGAGATGGCGGCGCTGGGCGAGACGAGGCATTTCATCGTCGGCATCGTCGCCCTCCTTGCGGCCCTCACTTGCACGCTGGGGAATCTCGCTGCCTACGGGCAGACGAACATGAAACGCCTCCTCGCCTACTCCACGATCGCCCATGCCGGCTACCTGATGATGGGAGTGGCGGCGGCGGTAGCGCTGGCGGGCCGCGATGCCGATGCCAGCCGATCCGCGGTTGCTGCTGTCTGCTTCTATCTCGGCACCTACGTCTTCATGAATCTGGCGGCTTTCGCCATCGTGGCCCTGCTCCGAAATTCGCTGCGGAGCGAGGAGATCGCGTCCTACGCCGGATTGATCCGGACGAACCCGGGGATCGTTGTCGCCACGGGCGTCGTCCTCGTGAGCCTCATCGGTCTTCCGCCCCTGGCGGGATTCATCTCGAAGTTTCTCGTGTTCTCCTCCGTCATGGAGGCGGTGTCGCTCGACGCCGAACGCCCGCTGATGCTCGTGCTTCTCGTGGTTGGTGGCATCAATACGGTGATCAGCCTCTTCTACTACCTCCGCGTACTGAAGGTCATGACGTTCGACCCGCCGCCGGCCGATCGGACCGTCGACGCGTTCCCTTTGGTGTCGATCCCCGGGGCGCTCGTGACGGCCCTCGTTGTCCCGGTCGTTTCGCTCGGCATCTTCTGGTCGGGGCTGTACGCCTTTGCGCGTCTCGCCGGGGCGTTTGCCTCCTGACCCCCCAACACCCGCCACGGCAAGCCCCTCCATGAAGTCGACTCTCGCCGACCTCGTCAGCACACTCGGTTCGTCGCTCCACTCGTACCTCGCTGCGGCGGGGGTGTGGAGTTTCCCTGGTGACGAGGCGATCAAACTCGCCCTCGTCGATCTCGTCGATGATCAACGGAGCCTGTCCGATAGGGCCGGCCGGTTGCTCGAGGAGCGGGGCGAGACGCCGCCGAGTCCGGTATTTCCGATCCGGTACACGGCAACGCACGACGTCGATCTGGGGGCGATGCTCCCGCGTGTCCTCGACGGATTGCGCCGTCAGATCGGGCATCTTCAAAGGCTTGTCGATGCCGGCGGTGCGCCGGGGGAAATCGAACTCGTGCTAGAGGCCCGCGAAGCCTTGCTCCAACACGCGGATGTGCTCGAGGAACTCGCCCGCGGCGGCCACCGTGGCGCGAAGGCCCCAGCGACCGCTCCCTGAGCGACTCCGGTTTCCGGAGGTTGTCAGGGTGAAAGCGGCGATTCACGGTGCAGGGGGAAGGCATGGACCTCTTCGATAGCCATTGCCATCTCGATCCGATGCGCTACCTGAACGAGCTTCCCGAGGTGGTGGCTCGGGCCCGTGCCGCGGGGGTCAGCGGGATGGCGGTCATCGGCACCCGGGCGATGGATAGCGAGGCGGCGGCCGATCTCGCCTCCCGCGAAGTCGGGATCGTGGCCGCGGCCGGGATTCATCCCAACGATGTTGGGGAGGTCGTCGCCGGCGAATGGGATCGGATCGTAGCTCTGGGCGAGTCGGGGCGGGTTGCCGCCATCGGGGAGACGGGGCTCGATTGGTACCGCGACCACGCGCCCAAGGACGTGCAGCGGGAGTGGTTCG
>CANGGC010000037.1 GCA_947453125.1 Planctomycetaceae bacterium
GGCGACGGCACGATCCGCACCGCCAACGGCTTCACCTACGGGGCGATCCTCGAGGTGGCCGCCCTGTTCCTGGGGATCTTCATCTGCATGCAACCGGCCCTGGCGATCCTCCACGAACGTGGGGCGAGCCTCGGCCTCGACAGCCCGAGGTCATTTTTCTGGGCCTCGGGGGCCCTCTCGAGCGTCCTCGACAATGCCCCGACCTACCTTGTGTTCTTCAACGCCGCCCAAGCCCTGCCATCGGAAGGAGCAACGATGGCCGGCGTCGACGTGGGCCGACTGGCTGGGGTGAGCCTGGGGGCGGTATTCTTGGGGGCGATGACCTACATCGGGAACGGCCCGAACTTCATGGTCAAGGCGATCGCCGAGCAATCGGGGGTGCGGATGCCGAGTTTCTTCGGCTATCTCCTCTACAGCTTCGGCATTCTCCTCCCCGTCTTCGTGCTCGTTTCGATCCTCTTCCTGTAGGCTGTGGCCAGACTTCCTCGGGCGCTTCGTTGCGTTCCCGTTCATCAGGCTCCCCGGACGCCCCCACCGCGTGACGCACTCCCAGCCCGCCGACGGTTTCGATCACGTCTCCACCGATTCCGAGGTGCGGGAACTGGTCGATCGCCTGGCCCGACACCCGTTTGTTGCCTTCGACACCGAGTTTGTGTCGGAACACACCTACCGCAGCCAGTTGTGCCTCGTGCAGGTGGCGGCGCCTGGCATCCTGGCGGTGATCGATACCCTCAAGGCCCGTGACCTCGAGCCCTTCTGGCGGCTCCTCGCAGAACCGGGCCGGACAACCGTTGTCCATGCCGGCCGCGAGGAGATGGGCTTCATCCTCCATGCGATCCAGGCGCGGCCCTCGAAGCTGTTCGATGTTCAGGTGGGGGCGGGGTTGGTCGACCATGATTTCCCTGCCGGATATGCGTCGATCGTGCGCCGATTCCTCAATCTCCCGACGAACAAGGGAGAGACGCGGACCGACTGGCGGCAGCGGCCCCTCTCGCAGGCCCAACTCGATTACGCGCTCGACGACGTCCGCCACCTCGAGCGGATCTGGCGGAAGATCGAGTCCAAGCTCGACGCCCTTGGCCGGACCTCCTGGATGGAGGAGGAGATGGCCACCTGGCAGGACGAGGTCGAGGAGTCGTTCATCCGCAAGCGTTGGCGCCGCGTCTCGGGGCTCTCCGGGCTGTCGCGGCGGGAGTTGGCGGTCGCCCGCGAACTGTGGCATTGGCGCGACTCGGTGGCCGAGGCGCGTGACATGCCCCCGAAGCGGGTCCTCCGCGACGATCTCCTCGTCGAGCTGTGCAAGCGAAAGAGCGCCGACCCGCGAGAGATCTCGGCGATCCGCGGCATGCAGCGGTCCGACCTGCGACACATCCTCGGCGGCCTCTCCGAGGCGATCGCCCGCGGCTTGGATCTCCCCGAGGAGGAGTGCCCCGGCGGGGAGAAGTTCCGGGCGCCGCCGTCACAGCTGGCCGTGCTCGGGCAATTCATGGCCACGGCGTTGGCCGGAGCCTGCCGGCAGATGAATCTGGCGCCGGCGCTGGTCGGCACCGCCTCCGACATGCGTGATCTCCTCGCCTGGAAGCTTGGCTATCACCACGGCGACCGCGATCCGGTGCTCGCCTCCGGTTGGCGCGCGGCCGTCGTCGGGCCGATCGTCGACGACCTCCTCTCCGGTCGGGCGGCGCTGCGGATCGGCGACCTCAATTCAAACGATCCCCTCGTCATCGAACGATTCGACGGGGCAGGCACGCCCTCCCTCCATGACGCCGGCCGACGCCCGCCGGTGAACGAGCCACTTCCCATCGATCGCAATTCTCCCCGGAGCCCAGAAGCATGATCAACGCCCGTCCGTTCGCCGTCGCCGCTTTGCTGGCTACGGGTCTCGCGCTCTCATCGGCGCCCGCCAGCGCCCAGGCTCCGGCCTGGAAGGACCTCTTCACGAATGGATCGCTCGACGGCTTCCAGATCGTCAGCGGCAGCGCGACCTACAAGGTGGTCGACGGCGTCCTCGTCGGGACGACGACGGAAGGGAGCCCGAACACCTTCCTCGCCACGGATGCCCCGCTCAAGGACTTCGAGCTCGAGTTCGAGGTCAAGGTCGACGACGAGCTCAACTCCGGCGTCCAGGTTCGCAGCCATCTGGCCAAGGAAGGTGAAAAGCCGGAGGGTGCCGGTGGCCCGCTGCCGGCCGGCCGCCTCTATGGCCCGCAGTGCGAGATCTCGATCGACGGCCACGCCGGAAACTTCTACGACGAGGCCCGCCGCGGCGTGTGGTGGAGCGGGCTGACCAGCACCGACGCGATCCGTACCGATGCCGCCAAGGCCGCCTTTAAGAAGGGGGAGTGGAACAGCTACCGGATCGTCGTCGTCGGCGACCACTTCCAGAGCTGGATCAACGGCGTCCCCACGGCCGACTTCCGCCAGCCGCACGATCCCGAGGGGCACATCGGCTTCCAGGTGCACGGCATCGCCAAGGGGACGGGCCCCTATTCCGTCCGCTGGCGGAGCGTCCGCCTAAAAAACCTCAACTGACCCTCCCCGACGCGCACCGGACGCCATGGCACGACCCACCTCCCGGGCCAAGCCCGAGCGCCGCTCCACGCCGACCTCGAAGACGGCAGCCGCAGGCAAGACTGCAGCCGGGAAGCTGGCGGCCGGGGGCGGGCTCTTGGTCGGGCCCGGGCCAACCCACCGCACCGTCCGCGACGCTCGAGGGTGCGTGATGGCGGCGCCGGAGGATTGGGTGCTCCTCGAGCCGGGCGATGCGGCGCTGACGCGCCGCGTCAAGGCGGCCGGGGACCATTGGCTGATGCAAGAGAAGCAGGGCCGGCGAACGTTCTCGCGCGGCGTCTGGGCCCCGGAGGCGACGGTGGAGCGGATCCGCCACGAGCTCGTCGCCGAGCGATCGACCGAGGCGTGGGCGAAGAAGCAAGCCTCAGCGCTCAAGCGCCGCGAAGCGGAGCAGGCCGAATATGTCGACGACTTCCTTTCGGCGGTGATCGCGTTCCTCGCCTTCCATCCCAGCTACGGCGATCGGGCCCTGCAGCTCGCGAGGGCCGTGACCACCCACGCCACGCCGGTCGGCAGCGGCACGGTCGCCCGCACCGAGCGGATCCCGATCGAACGCCGCGCGGAGGCGGCGGTGATCGCCTGGCTGAGGCACCAGACGACCGGCTACGACCAGATGAAGATCGCCCGCGTGAAGGGAAAGCGGCGCGAGGTGCGACGGATGCTCGCCGAGCGGTCGCGCGAGTTGCTCGGCCGCTATCGATCGGGGGCCCCGATCCCACCGGGATGTCCGCTGGCGAAGGCGATCACCGCGCTCACCGGGTGACACCGCTTCGATGCACCCGGCACGCCTCCCCCCCGACGATCTCCTCCGCGACTGCGACGAGACGCGCACGAGGCGGAGCGGCCCCGGCGGCCAGCACCGCAACAAGGTGGAGACGGCGGTGATCCTCCGCCACCGGGTGAGCGGCGTCTCGGCCGAGGCCTCGGAGCGGCGCAGCCAGGCCGACAATCGGCGTATGGCCCTCTTCCGGCTGCGGCTCAGGCTGGCGCTGGTTCACCGCGAGGCCCCCCCTGCCGAGCCGTCGCCGCTATGGCAGTCGCGCCGCCGTGACGGCCGGCTCCTGATCAGTCTCGACCACGATGACTACCCGGCGCTCGTCGCCGAGGCCCTCGATCGGATCGTGGCCGCAGGCCTCGACATGCCGGCGGCAGCCGCCGCGCTCGGCGTCTCCCCGTCGCAGCTCGTTCGCCTGCTTGAAAAAGAGCCGGCGGCCCTCGGGGCGCTCAATCGCTTCCGAGGCACCGCCGGACTGAAGCCGCTGCGGTGACACCGCCTGGCGGGCGTCGGTCAGGGCCCGGGTGGGGCCGAGAGATCTGGCCCCGGAGGAACGTTCTCCGGCTGCCAGTGGCCATGCATCGCTGCCTGCCCCGACGGGAGATCGGTAAGTTGCACCTCGAGGCCATCGGCGAGGCGCCTGGCAAAGAGATTCCGCACCCGCCCACCTCCGGCGAGATCGCGGTGCGAGCCGTAGAGGAGCCACGTGCCGTCGGGTGACGGGCGGGGATGGTACTGGAGCGCGCCGGGCGATGAGGTGGTCAGCCGCACGGGCGCATCCCCTGCCCCGATTCCCACCTCAAACAGCTCGACGGTTTCCCGGACGCCATTCCGGCCGGCAACGCGTGCCGTGAAGTACACCTTCCGGCCATCATGCGACCAGACCGGCACGTCACTCGATCCGCCGTGGAAGTCGGGGACATCGAGAAACTCCATCACGCCCCGATAGCCATTGCGGTCGCCGATCTTGCGCAGGCCCGTGCCGTCGGCACGGACAACATGCGGATGGCAGTCGTAATGCTCCCCCGACACGAACAGGAGCCATTGGCCGTCGGGGGACCAGGTCGGCGCGAAATTGAACGGATGGCCGGTGTCGATCTTGATCCGGTTGGCACCGTCGGCATCGGCGAGCCACACCTGGTAGTTCTCGTGGTAAGCGATCCGCTTGCCATCCGGGGATCCGGAGAAGCCGTAGGAAAAGCCGGTCGAATCGCGGGCCAGGTCGGTCTTGTGGCGGCCGTCACGATCCATCGCGAACGGCTTCGAGATCCCGTCGATGAGCGCCGTGAATCCGAGCCGGTTCGGGTCGCCCGGCCAGGGAAAGACGCCGGTGTTGGAGAAGCTCACCCGTTCGACAGCGGTGACGTTGTCGGCCCGGCCGGTGGCGAGATCGAGCAGATGGGTGTCATAGAGCCAGTCCCCCGCACGGAAGCGGAACGTCTTGTGCTCCTCCTCGAAGCGGGCGTTGGCTTCGCTCTCCCAAGCCCGACCGATGATCGCGGTCTTCCCATCGGGGAACCAACCCACGAACTGCGTCCAGCTGCCCGGTTCGTCGGTGAGATCGGCCGCAAGCGGCGTCGGTTGGCGACCGGGGAGCAGAAGCATCGCCCGGCTGGTGGCAACGTTGGCCAGCCGCCCTCCCGGCAGTGCCGTGGCATGCTGCGTGTAGCCGATCGTCCGATCAGGGGTCGCCGGCGGGCCCGCCGGTTCTGCCGCAGGAGCGGGAAGCGCCGCGGCGAGGAGGGCGTAGAGAATCCGGGCGAATCGTCGCATCGTTGGTTTGCTCCCCCGCGGTCGATCGTCGGGGTGAATCTACCAACCCGGCCCGATCCCCACCTGCTAAGCTCTTCTCCCCCGAAGGAACGGTTTCGGCAGGGGCTCTCAGGCCTGTCAAGCCCCTGCCCCAAGCACGCTAGGGAAGGCACCCGTGGCACGTCGCAAGACCGGATCGGATACGCAACAGGCTCTCTTCGCGGACGATCCGGCGCCGGCCGCGGCGTCAATTCCAACCGCTGGCGCGGCAGCGGATCCGACCGCAGTTCCGACCGCTACGTGCCATCGTCATTGGCTCGACCCCCGCTGCGGGATCCTCGCCTCGGCGGCCGACTGGCTGTTGGCCGAGGCCCGCAGCGCCTCAGGCGACGGCCGCGGCCGCGAGGATGCCAAGCGCGATGACGGAATCGTCGATCTCTCCGCGTTCACCGTCGTCGTCCCGGGGCGGGGGGCAGGCCACCGGCTGATCGAGATCCTCATCGACAAGACCGCGCCCCCTGGGGCGTCCGGCGGCAAGCGCGCTGCCCGTGGCGGGCGCCTCGTTCCCCCGCAGACCGTCACCCTCGGCACGCTTCCGGAGGAGCTCTACGAGCCGGCCAAGCCGCTCGCCGACACGGCGACCGAAACCCTCTGCTGGGTCGTGGCGCTCGCGGCCGCCAGCCAGCGCGACAGGCAACTCATCGCCCCGCTCCCCGAGGAGCCACCGGAGGGCGATCCGGACGCCCGGGACCGGCCCGATCCCACGTCTCCCGCCTCCGACGCCACCTTCTCCACGGGGAGCCTGGAGGCTGCGCGGATGATGGTCTCGATGCACCGGGAATTGGCCGCCAATGGGCTGTCGTTCGCCGATCTTTCCCGGGCGGCCGACGAGGCCCTGCCGGGCTTCGGCGATCACGCCCGCTGGCAGGCACTGGCCCGGCTTGAGACGGTCTATCTCGCCGAGATCGACGCCCTTGGATTCTGGGATCGGCAGACCGCCCGGCGCGTCGCCGTGGAGCGGGGCGAAGTCGCCTTCGCCGGGCGGATCGTGCTCCTCGCCACGGTCGATGTCGATCCCCTCCAGCGGAGATTGTTGGCCGGTGTCCGCGGCCGGATCGACGCCCTGGTTCCCCTTCCCTCCGACATCGGGCCCGAGGCCGAGCAGTGCTTTGATGACTTCGGGGGGCTCGTCCCGGCCGCGTGGCAGGATCGTCCGCTGCCCCTTCCCCTCAATCGGATCGCGGTCGTCGACGACGGCGACAGCCAGGCCGTCGCCATCGTCGACTGGATCCGCGGCCTGGCCGGCACCCGGTCGGCCGACGAGATCACCGTCGCCGTTCCCGATCCGGCTGTCGTTCCGGCGATCGAGCAGCGCCTCGCCACAGCCGGCCTGGCCGGCAGGTATGCCGCCGGACGGACCGTCGAGCGATCGAGTCCCTGGCAGTTCGTCCACGCGATCTTCGCATGGATGCGGCGGCGCGAGTTCGCCCCTCTGGCCGATCTGCTCCGCTGCCCCGATTGCATCGCGTTGGTGCACCGTCGCACGGGGGAAGCGATCCCCGCCGCGATCGCCGATGGCGTTGCGCTCCGTCACCTGCCATGGGACGTCGACCGCGATCATCTCGCCGCCGCGGCATCCCATCCTCGGGAACGGGCGGAGAACGAGGCCTTCGTGGCGATCCTCGATTGCCTCGACGCTTGGCTGGCGCCGCTTGCGGCCGCGGCTACCGCCATCGATGCCGCCCAACGTTCCACGCGCTGGCAGCCCCCACAGGCGCGTGCCCCGCGCCCGCGGCGAGCTGCGCCGAAAGGGGCCGGTTCGGCTCCCGCTCCCCCGCTCGCCGCGGCGTGGGTCCGGTCGCTGCGGGAGGCCTGCACGGCGGCCGTGGAGGGAATCGACATCGATCGTGACGACGCCTCGACGCGCGTCTTCTCCCGTTCGCTCGCCGCCCTCGGCGAGGAGCTCGCCGATCTGGAGACGCTTCCCGACCGGCTCGTCGCCGCCGCCGGATCAGCCGGGATGGAGCGACTGCTTCTCTCCGCATGGGGACGCACTCAGCTCCCGCCGCCCCAGGATCCGACGGCGATCGAGCTCGTCGGCTGGCTCGAGGTGGCCCTCGACGACAGCCCGGCCATGGCGATCACCAGTTGCGTCGAGGGGTGCCTGCCAGGGAGCGCCGGGCGGGATCCCCTCCTCCCCGAACCGCTCCGTCAGGCCCTCGGCCTCGACAACGCCACCCGAACAGCCGCCCGAGACGCCTGGATGCTCGCCGTCGCCGCCGCCCGCGACGATCTCCTGGTCGTCGTCCCCCGCCGCGCTGCCGACGGTTCGCCGGCGGTCCCCAGCAGGCTCCTGTTCCGCCGCTCCCCCGACGAAGTCGTCGCCGCGGCGAAGCTTTTGTTTGCCCCCCCCCGGGCTGCGGCCACGGCCGGCCCTCCGACGGTTGTCCCATCCCGGCTGGTCGTCCCCGCGCCGAGCTTGGTGGTGATGCCGTCCTCGGCCGACTTCCCGCCGATGCGGGTCACCGAGTTCCGCGACTACCTCGCCTGCCCCTACCGGTACTGGCTCAAGCACCGCCTCGAGCTCTCGACCTCCGGTGACGAGGCGCTCGAATTGGGGCCCGGCGACTTCGGAACGCTGATCCACGAGTGCCTCGACCGCTTCGGCAAGCATGAGGCGATTGCCTCGAGCGCCGATCCCCGAGAGATCAGCGACTGGCTCTCGGCCGCGCTCGATCGCTTTATTGACGAGCGCTACGGCCCCGGGGCGGCGCCGGCGGTGTTCGTGCAGGCGGAACTGGCGCGGCGACGGCTGCGCGAGTTTGCCCGCGTCCAAGCCGACCGCACCGGCGAGGGCTGGGTGATCCATGCCACCGAGCAGATCGTCCGCTCGTCGGCCTTCGTCGTCGACGGGGTGCCGGTGCGGCTGTCGGGAAAGATCGACCGCATCGACCATCACCCCGATGACGGCCGCTGGGAAGTGCTCGATTACAAGACTTCCGCCCGGGGAAAAACCCCTGAGCGCACCCATCGCGATGCCCGCGGCTGGATCGACCTCCAGCTGCCGCTTTACCGGCATCTCCTCATCGAGGTCGAGGGGATGCCCGAGCTCGATCTGGCCAATCCGCTCCGGGTGGGCGTTGGCTACTTCAATGTCCCCGCCCGCGTCGAGGAAATCCGCATCGAGACCGCCTCGTGGACGATGCCGGAGTACGACTCGGCGGACGAAGCCGCCCGCGAGGTCGTCCGCGCCGTCCGGGAGGGGCGATTCTGGCCCCGTAACGACGAGGCCGCAGGATCCTTTCCCGAGTTTGACGCGATCTGCCAGACCCACACCATCCGCGATGAGGAAGACGAGGGAGACTCCGCATGACATCGACCCCGCGCGACTCCCGCCGTCGCCCCGCGAAACCGGGCAAGGCTGCGGACGGAGACGTCTTGGCGACCTCCGCCGGCCCGACGACCAACGCCTCGGCGCCCGCGCCGGCGAGCCGCCCGCTCGAACCGATCGTCCGGGTGCTCGCCAGCGCCGGCACCGGCAAGACCCACGCCCTGTCGACGCGGCTGATCCGCCTCCTCGCCGACGGGGCCGAGATCGACGACATCTTTGCCGCAACCTTCGCCCGCAAAGCGGCCGGCGAGATCCTCGCCCGGGTCCTCCAGCGACTCGCCGCAGCGGCCGATCCCTCAACACCAGCGGAGACGTCCACACTGGCAGCGGCGATCGATCGGCCGACCGCCGACGCCCTGTTCTTCCGCGATCTCCTCGTCCGCGTCACGGCAAACGTCGACCGCCTGGCGGTAGGGACGCTCGATTCGTTCTTCGTGACCTGCGCCGATGCAGCCCGCTTCGAACTCGGGCTCCCGCCGGCCTGGTCGATTGGCACCGAGGCCGATCTCGCCAACCAGCGCCGGCGCGCGATCCACCGGACGATCTCCGACGCGCTCGCGGCCGGGCCCTCCGGGGGAAGCGGGGGCGACTCCCCTGCGAAGCTCCTGGCGACGCTCATGGTGCATTCGTCCGGAGGCGCGACGACGACCGGCCTCGAGGAGGCGATCGAGAACATCGTCAACGATCTCGCGTCGCTCCACCGCGATGCCGAGCCGGCAGCCTGGGATTGGCTGACGGTGCCCAGGCCCCCGTCGGGCGAAGCGCTCTCGGCGGCGGTCGAGACGCTCCGGGCGAGCGTGTTCGACGATTCACGCGTGGCCGACGCCCGGGATGCCGCCATCACCGCCTTGGAGCAGTCCGACTGGAAATCGCTCCTCTCGAAGGGGATCGTGCCGAAGCTCCTCGCCGGCGAGACGAAATACCAGCGGAAGCCGATCGATCCGGCTGTGGCTGGGGCGTACTGGACGATCATCGATCTGGTGAAATCAGTGATCCTGGCCCGCACGGCCACCCAGACCAGGGCCTTCCGTGATCTCCTCGACCACTATGCGGCCACCGCCGACCGGCTCATGGCCAGCGACGGAATGGTGTCGTTCGACGACGTCACCAGGCTCGTCGGCTCCGCCGCCGGCGACGGCACCCTCGATGCCGCACGGTGGCGCGGAATCCGGTTCGCGAAGCATCTCCTCATCGACGAATTCCAAGACACCTCACCGAGCCAGTGGCGCGTCCTCGAGCGGCTCGCGGAACACGCCGTCACCGCTTCCGGCACCTTCTTCGCCGTCGGTGATCGGAAGCAGGCGATCTACGGCTGGCGCGGCGGGGCCGCGGAGCTGATCGATACCCTGCCCGATTTCTTCGCCGCCGGAAAGCGGCCGCTTGTGTCGCTCGACCTCGCCGCCAGTTATCGCTCGAGCCCTGCCA
>CANGGC010000038.1 GCA_947453125.1 Planctomycetaceae bacterium
CGCCTCATGCATCTGGTCGCGGCCGAGGCAGAGTCGATCGCGTCGGCGGAGCGGGCGGCCGAAGTCCGGCGTTTCGGCAGCGGTCTCCGCGGTCGGATCGACCTCGGCTGGCGGGCGGCCGGCTCCCTCCGCGATCTCGGCGCCACTCAGACGACGGTGGCCGCGCGGCTGGAGTCGGGGCGGTACGAACATGCCTCGCTCCCCTTTCCGCTCCGCGACATCTCGGCGGCCTTCGTCGCCGACAGAACGGGCGTGCGCTGCGAGCGGCTCGAGGCCCATACCGGTTCGGCGCTCCTTCGCGGCTCGGGGCGATTGGCCGGATGGAGCGGTGACGCCGATTTCGATCTCATACTCGAGGCGGAGCGGCTCGTCGTCGACCGGCAATGGGAGGGCCTCCTTCCCGATACGTGGAAGGTGCATTGGAGCCGGCTCCTCCCTGCCGGTGAGGTCGATCTGCGGGCCCAGTTCACCCGTCGCGCAGGCGCGATCGATCCGAAGGTCTCGGTCCGTTGCCGGAACGCCTCGCTCACCCACTACCGTTTTCCGTACCGCGTCGACCGCACCGTCGGCACCGTGGTCGTCGATGGCGGGGCGGTGGCGATCCACCTCACCGGGCAGGCCGGCGGCCGTCCGGTCCACATCGAGGGGGCGTTCCGCTCGACGCCCCAGGGGACGGCCGGTGCGCTCGAGGTCCGCGGGGATGCGATGCGTGTCGATGACGGCCTACTCGCCGCGATGCCCGCGCGGAGCCAGGCGATCGTGCGATCCTTGCGGGCGGCCGGCGTCTTCGATTTCGTCTTCCGTCATGAACGCGACGCCCGCTTTCCCGCCGGTCACTCAAACACTCTCGGGATCCGTCTGGTCGACTGTTCGATGAACTACGCCGGCTTCCCCTATCCGCTCACCAAGGTCCAGGGGAGCCTGCGGATGCAGGATGGCACCTGGACGATCAAGGACATCGTCGGCAGCAATGACACAGGGACGGTGCGCTGCACCGGTGGGCTCGTGCCCCGCGGGGCCGACGACGGGGAACTGACCCTCGAATTGGCCGGGCAAGGGGTCGTCATCGAACGCGAGCTCCGCGACGCGCTGCCCCGCGGCGCCCGCAACGTCTGGGATGATCTCGACCCCCGGGGGATGGTCGACTTCCAGGCCACCATCCGTCATGCCGTCCGGGCCCGCGGCACGACCGTCGAGGTCCGGGCGACGCCGCACGGCGACACGGTGTCGATCGAACCGTCCTGGTTCCCCTACCGCCTGGAGCAACTCAAGGGGAATCTCGAGTGGAAGGACGGCCTCCTCCGTTTCGGTGGGGTGCGCGGCCGCCATGCCCGCACCACCGTGGCCACCGACGGCATCTGCCGGTTCCTCCCCGACGGCGGTTGGCATGTGTCCTTCACCCGCTTGGCCGCCGATCGCTTCCGCGCCGAGCACGACGTCCTCGAGGCGATGCCTGCCTCGCTGCGACGGGCCATCGCGGCCGTTCATCCCCACGGTCTGCTCTCGGTCGACGGTGCCCTCGACATCTATTCCACGCAATCGACCGCAGAGGGACGTCCCGGTCCCGCCGCGGCATCGTGGGACATGCAGCTCGACCTCGAGCAGGCCTCGCTCGAGATCGGCGCCCCGCTCGAGCATGTCCATGGCGGCGTCCACCTCCGCGGCCAGAGCGACGGCAGGGCATGGCGCTGCGACGGCGACATGCGGATCGACAGCGCCATCTGTCGCGGTGTCCAGCTGACTGGCATCGAGGGCCCCCTGGCGATCGACGCCGCGGGTGTCCGGTTCGGCGCGTCGGCGACGCGGGAAGGGGAAGGGGAGCCTCGTCGTCTCCTCGCCCGGCTCGCCGGCGGGACGCTCGCCCTCGACGGCAACGTCGTCGCCGGGGATGGCGGTGGGTTCACGCGTGCCGCATCGCTCTCCGATGCCGATCTCGAACGGATCACGGCCGACACCGGGCGCGGATTGGCCGGAGGGGCACGGCCCTACAAGGGGCGCGTGTTCGGTGTGCTCGAGCTCTCCGGGTCGCGGGCCGGCCCCCATTCGCTCGTCGGTCGCGGGCAGGTCCGGCTCCGCGATGCCGACATCTACGAACTCCCCGTCGTCCTCGCCATGCTTAAAGTTCTCCGCGTGAAGGCCCCCGACCTGCGCGCTTTCGGATCGTCGGTCGTCGATTTCCGCGTGGAGGGGCCGCGTGCCTACCTCGACAACATCGAACTCTCTGGCGATGCCATCAGCCTCGTCGGCAGCGGCGAGCTCGAGTTCGACTCGGTCGTCCACCTCACCTTCCGGTCGATCATGGGGGATTCGCAGTCGCAGTTGCCGGCGATGAAATCGATGCTCGGGGGGGCCAGTGGCAGTTTCCTCCTCATCCATGTCGATGGCCCGCTCGCCAATCCCGACATCAAGAGCGAGGCTTTTCCCACGCTCGCCGCGGCCCTGCAGCAGTGGCAGTCGCAGACTCGAGCCCGCGACGCCGCCGTTCCCCCACCACCGCCGGGAGCCCTGCGGGCCCCGGCTAGCGGCCGTCAGGCAGGGTTCCTCACGCCGATCTCCAGCCCCACCGGCGCCCTGACACCCGCGGCCCCCGCCTCCGTGCCGGCGCTCACCCCCGTGGTGGGTGCCGGCGGCGCGGGGGGCGGCTACAGTGGTGCGGCGCCTGGGACTCCCCCGGCCCCTTCGGCTCCCCGCACTTCCTCCCCCGACGGACTGCCATGACCAGCGCGAAACTCCCCTTCGTGAAGATGCACGGACTCGGCAACGACTACGTCTACGTCGACGGTTTTTCCGTCGCCGTGCCGTCCGATCCGCCGGCCCTCGCGCGACGGATCTCGGATCGGCATCGGGGCGTCGGCGGCGATGGGCTGATCCTCGTCGAGCCCTCGAACGTGGCGGCCGCACGGATGCGGATGTTCAATGCCGATGGGAGTGAATCGGAGATGTGTGGCAACGGCGTGCGGTGTGTCTCCCACCTCGTTGTGTCACGCGGTTACGCGCCGGCTGGGCCAGTGCGGATCGAGACTGGCCGGGGCGTACTCGACCTTGTCGTCGACCCGACCGGCCGACGCTCGTCGCGCGTCCGCGTCGACATGGGGGAGCCGATCCTCGCTCCCTCGCGGATTCCGGTCGATCATCCGGGGGAGCGGATCGTCGAGTTACCCTGCTCAGGGCTGCCCCACGCGGAAGCGTGGTGGGAAGCCGCCGGCTTCGATCCGCGGATGACATGCGTGTCGATGGGGAATCCCCATGTCGTCTTCTGGTGCCATGACGTTGCCGCGGTGCCCCTCGGCGAGTTCGGTCCGCGGATCGAAACCGACAGGCTCTTTCCGGCGCGCGTCAACGTCCATGTCGTCGAGGTTCTCGACCGGGGGCGCGTGCGGATGCGAACCTGGGAGCGAGGCAGCGGGATCACCCAGGCCTGCGGCACCGGGGCCTCGGCGGTGTGCGTGGCGGGTGTTCTCTGCGGCAGAACCGGGGAACGGATCCGGGCCGAACTGCCGGGGGGGGAACTGGAGCTCGAGTGGGCGGGGAAGGGGCCTGTCTTCATGACCGGCCCTGCGGAGGAGGTGTTCGAAGGGGTGTGGTACGAAGATTGACGTCGGACCGGACGGGACGCCGACAACAGGGTCGTGGGCAGGATCGTGAGCAAGGGACGCAGCGGAGCCCGCGGCCCTCGAGGGACATCAGGAAGGGATTCCGAGCGTGAAGATCACCTCGCCATTGGCCATCGGTGCCGCGTCGCTGGCAGCTGCAGCGGTCATCGGTCGTTGGATGGGGACCCTCGACTACCGGGTCGACTTCGCTGATCCGACGGTCGATCCCGTCCATCCCGATTACCGGGGGGCGAAAATCTACGTCTTCTGGCACGAGGGGATTCTCCTCCCCCTCCATCTCCGCGGGCATTCGAACATCTCGATGCTCCTCTCGCGCCACTGGGATGCCAACATCCTCGAACGGGTGGCGCGGATGATGGGATTCGGCACGGTCCGCGGCAGTTCGTTCCACGGCGGATCGGCGGCGCTGCGGGAACTGGCCTCGCGGGCCCGCAGCGGCAATCTCACGATCACTCCCGACGGGCCGCGCGGGCCCCGACGTCGGCTAGCGCCGGGTTGCGTGTTTCTCGCCAGCACACTCGGCATCCCGATCGTGGCGATGGGGCTGGGGTATGACCGCCCATGGCGATTGAACACCTGGGACCGCTTTGCCGTGCCCCGTCCCTGGTCGCACGCCCGGGCGGTCGTCAGCCGGGCGATCCATGTTCCGCCGGAGCTCGATCGTGACGGGATCGAACGACATCGATCGGGCGTGGAACGTCTCCTCGTGCGCTTGTCCGACGACGCCGAGGCTTGGGCCCGCTCGGGGCGGAGTCGTGAAGGGGACCGCGTCGTGCGCCCGGAGCCCTCGAGGGTCGCTGGTTGGGCCGCCGCGATGAAGGGGCCGCGGGGCGTGGGGGTCGACGAAGAACTCGACCGCCTTCTCCCCGCCGAAGCGGTCGTCGCGAGTGCCGCGGCCTGAGCCTGTGGCGCGTTGTGTGCCGGATGTGCCGGGGGCCCTCTGCTCTCCGTACGACACTTTGCGCACGGCAGCAAAATGCGTTTCCCCGGGGCAATGAGGGCGCCGCTGAAGGGCCGCTAGTGCGGTGCATGCGCGGTTTGACAGCATGGTTTGACAGCAGTGCTTGCACCCCTATACTCGCGCCGACGTTGTCCCGAGGGCGGTCCAAGGATGGATGCAGAAAACCACTCCAATTCATTGCGCGGGCGAGCTTCCGGACGTGGCAGGGCGCCGAGGAAGGAACGCACGGCGAGCGCGGTTGATCCCCGCGAAGCGGCGGCCGTCGCGATCCGTGCGGCGTTCCGCTCGCGGATCGGCGAGGACCGGCACGATGTCTGGTTCGGCGAAAGCTTCCAGGTGGTGGCCGAGCGAGACGGCGACGGCGCGCGGTTGGTGACGGTGCTCGCCGGGAGTGCCTTCACGCACGACTGGCTCCAGCGGACATTCCGGGACGACTTCGTCGCCGCCGTCGAGCACGTCCTGGGGCGATCGGGTGGGTCGACCCGCGTGGTTTGGAATCCGCTGGTGGCCGGAGCCGATGCTGCCGACGGGAATGTTCCCCCGCCAGAGTCGCAGGTCGCCGGGAGCGGGGCCGCAACCGACGGTGAAGCCCCGGTTGGCCCAAGGCCCTCTGCCGCGGATACAAACCGGGTTCACAGCAAGCGGGCCTTGTCGGTTCCCCGGGGGCAGGCTGCGACGGCGCCAGCCACGGGCGTGGGTGATTCGGGGCAGGGCAGTGGCCGCCCGTCTGCCTCGGTCCGCCCCTCCCTGACGTTCGAGCAGTATGTAGTCGGGCTGGGGAATCGGATGGCCAACGCGGCGGCGGCGCTCGCCGCCGAGCAGCCCGGGGCGATGTCGCCGCTGGTCATTCACGGCCCGAGCGGCGTCGGCAAGACTCATCTGCTCGAGGGCATCTGTCGGCGGATGCGGGAACGCAATCCCCGCTCTTCGGCGGTGATGCTTTCGGCGGAACAGTTCACGACGACGTTCCTGGAGTCGCTCCACGGCCGACGCGGCCTGCCCGGATTCCGGCGCTCGCTCCGGGCTGCCGATCTCCTCGTGATCGACGACATCCAGTTCCTCATCGGCAAGAAAGCCACGATCTCGGAACTCCTTCACACCATCGAGGCGCTGCAACGCGCCGGGAAGCAGGTGGTGTTTGGCAGTGATCGGGACGTCGAGTCGCTTTCGGAACTCGGGGCGGACCTCCAGGCGCGGCTGCGCGGCGGCATGTGTGCCCGGATCCTGCCGCCCGACGAAGCCACCCGCGCCGGGATCGTCGAATCGCTCGCTGCCCGCCGTGGCCTGTCGATTCCCGCGGAGGTCGTGGCCTTTGTCGCCGCAAGGATGACGCGCAACACCCGTGAACTCGCCGGGGCTGTCAATCGTCTCGAGGCTACCAGCCACATGCTCGGGATCCCCGTCACCCTCGACATGGCCGAAGAGTGTCTCGCCGAACTCGTCCGCTCGAGTTCCCGGGCCGTTCGGCTCGCCGACATCGAGCGTGCAGTCTGCTCGGCGCTCGGTGTCGATCCGGGGAGCCTCCAGTCCTCCTGTCGTGTCCGCCGCGTCAACCAACCGCGGATGCTGGCGATGTTCCTGGCCCGGAAACACACGCCGGCGGCGCTGTCCGAAATCGGCGCCTATTTCGGTCGGCGCAGTCATTCGACCGTGATCTCCGCGCAGCGCACCGTCGACGGCTGGATCGCGTCGGGCAGCCGGCTGACGCTGGCCGATGCCGAATGGGGGGTCGAGGAGGCGATCCGGCGCGTCGAGGAGTCGCTCCGGGCCGGATGACGCGGTGTTCCGGGCGGGGCTGGTGGCGAAAAGCCAACAGCGCGGCGTGCCGCCGTCTCCGGCCTCCGCTTCGGGCGTTCACTCCGTCGGTGATGCCGACTGGACATCCTCGGGAGCAGCCTCGGGGTCGATCCGTTCCTCGAGCGTCGATCGGTAGCGAACGCTCGATTCCTGTCCGCTGAAGCCGACGACACGACGGTCGATGCCGGTCGAACGGCGAATGACCCGTCCGGAGGGGATGTCGAACTCGATGTCGCCGTTCCAGATCCGTTCGAGCAACCGCGACTCGAGTCGCGGGTCGTCGATCGGTGTCAGGACCGTCGTGTCGATGCTGATCAGGGCCAGGTTGTCCCGCACCGACTCCAGCCGGTAGCGGAGCCGCGTGCGGACGGCCCGACGCGGGCCCCCGGGAACCTCCACGACCACCTCCTGGGGGACGCTCCACTCCGCCCCGATCTCCACCTCGCCATCGGGGAGGGGCACGACCATCAGATCGCCGGACGCGGACGGCGGGGTCGGTTGCAGATCGATGCGGGAGATCACGCGCCCGGCGCGATCGATGACGACGCGGGAGAGCGGCACACCGAGACTTCCGCGCACCGTCTCGTAGCCGGGCGGGGGCGGATCCCCGTCGTCGCTGTTCCACCGCACCTCGCCGCGGTCGCTGATCCGGGAGGTCATGGCCACGTGATCGACGGAGTGCTCGATCGTGGCCCTTCCCTCGGCATCGACCGATACGACGCGCCAGCGTTTCCTGGAGTCGGTGGCGGTATCGGTCGATTGCGTCGTGCCGGAGATCGTCGTCTCGGTGCGGGCCCGGTGGGACACCGTCATCACCACCGTCTCATCGGGGAGGAAGCGGTACTCGAGCGTCACCGTTGGAGAGCCAACATCCACTCCCCCCGCCATGCCGCCGCTGGCCACGACGAGGAGCGGGAGAAAGCCGCCGATCAGATCGCGGCGCGTGGGGAGATTCATCGAAAGCCTCACTCAGGGGTGGAGGGGGGCCTGGCCGGCGGCGTCCCTGCGCCGCGCAGGCCACCGCCCCAATGGAGTTTCTCACGCAGCGTGCGGTAGTAGCCGTGGTTCCGTGTCTCGACGAGAGTGAACCTTGGCTCCGCCCGCCGGACACGCAGTCGGTCCCCGGGGAGGAGCGGGGCGAACACGTGACCGTCGACGACGCAGGCCGAGCCTACGTTTGGGCGCGGCACCGACACCTCGTACCGGCGGGTGGCGGAGTCGACGACCGTCCGATTGGTGAGCGTGTGGGGATTGAGGGGTGTGAAGACGAATGCGTCGAGATCCTTGCGCACCAGCGGCCCTCCCGCCGACAGGCTGTAGGCGGTGGAGCCCACCGGCGTGCTGACGATCAATCCGTCGCTCCGGTAGGTCGTGGCGAGCTCCCCGTCGACATGGAGGAGGATGTCGATCATCGAAAACGGTGGACCGGCGAGGACCGACGTCTCGTTGAGCCCGAGTTGACGACGGGGCGGCTCCCCGTCACGGAGCAGTTCGCATTCGAGCATCAGGTGGTCGACCAGCCGGAATCGGCCGGCGGCGATCTCCATCAGGACCTCGTCGACTTCGTCGCGGGAGAAGTCGGCGAGGAATCCCAGATGCCCGAGGTTGATCCCCATCACGGGTACCTGGCCGTATCCCATCCAGCGCGCCGTGCGCAGGATCGTGCCGTCCCCCCCGAGGACGATCACCAGATCGATCCTGTCAGGATCGGGAGCCAGGGCATGGAAACCACCCTCCCCCCAATCTCCCTCCGGCGCCGGCCGGTGGATCACGGAGTGGCCGTGGCGTTGCAGCGATGTCCCGACTCGTGCGGCCACCTCACCCACGCCGGGGAGCCCGGCAGGGGCGACGATGGCCACACGGAGGTGGTCCGGTGTCGATGAACGAAGTCGCTGCGAAGGGGGCATGAGAGGCTCCGGCCGGGCGACGGCGCTCAAGTCGAAGGACGTCGGCGTCGGGAATGTCCGGGGCCGTGGGGAACTCAGCGACGGGCGGCTTCGATGGCTGCGCCCGCCATCGGTTGGGCTTCCCGGCCACTGAGTCTGCGGGCCGCGGCGGCAATGCCATCGAGGTCGAGGCCGAGTTCGCCGAGCAGTTCACCCCGCTCGCCATGCTCGACGAACCGGTCGGGGAGCCCCATGCGAAGGATGGGGCCTGACACCAGCCGGGCATCATTGACCGCCTCGAGGACCGCCGAGCCGAACCCGGTGGGGAGTGCATTCTCCTCGATCGTGATCGTCCAGGGACTGGCCTCGATCAATTCCAGGATCGTCGGATCGAGGGGCTTCACGAACCGGGCGTTGACGACCGACACATCGATGCCCTCAAGGGCGAGCCGGCTGGCTGCCGCCAATGCCGCACCGAGCAGGGTGCCGCAGGCAACCAGCAGCCCGTCGGGCCCGCGACGGAGAGTCTCGCTGCGGGCCCGTTCGATCGGTGCCCGGGGCCCGGGGTGGTTCTCGACGGTGGCCTTGGGATAGCGGATCGCCACCGGGCCGGGCTGCTGGAGCGCCCAGTCGAGCATCGCGACGAGGTCGTGCTCGTCGCCCGGCGCGAGGACGGTCATGTTGGGGAACAACCGCATGTACCCCAGATCGTAGGAGCCGTGGTGGGTCGGGCCGTCGGGGCCGGTGAGCCCTGCCCGGTCGAGCATGAAGGTGACCGGGAGATTCTGCAGCGCCACTTCCTGAAAGATCTGGTCGAACGACCGCTGGAGGAAGGTGCTGTAGATGTCGACGATCGGCCGACAGCCGGCCTTGGCTTGGCCGGCGGCAAACGCCACGGCGTGCGACTCGCAGATGCCGACGTCGAAGAGCCGGTCTGGGAATTCCTCGCGCACCGGCTCGAGTTTGTTCCCCTGGCACATCGCGGCGGTGATCACCGTGACGCGGGGATCACGCCGCAGGCAGGCGCCGATCGCGGCGCTTGCGACGTCGGTGTAGGCCCTGGCGGACGACTTCTTGATCGACACGATGCAGTCGTCATCGTCGCGCTCGAACGGCGCCGGGGTGTGGAAGAACACGGGATCGGCCTCGGCCGGCTTGAACCCGTGCCCCTTCTCGGTGAGCACGTGGAGGAGTACCGGGCCGTCGGCGTCCTTGACGAGTTCCAGATAGCGGATCAGGTTCGCCAGCGAGTGGCCCTCGACCGGGCCGAAGTATCGGACGCCCATCGACTCAAACAGCATCCCGCCATGGAGCGAAGCCTTCAGCGAATCCTTGACGCTGTGGAGCATCCGCTCCATCGATTCGCCCACCACCGGCATCCCCTTGATCATCCCGCCCGCTTGGTTCTTGATGCCGCGATACCAGGGATTCTCGCGGGCGACGTCGAGGTACTCGGCGAGGGCGCCGACGCGTGGGCAGATCGACATCTTGTTGTCGTTGAGGATCACCA
>CANGGC010000039.1 GCA_947453125.1 Planctomycetaceae bacterium
CCGAGCAAGGAAGCCGACCTCGGCCTCCTCTCCGCCGCCAACCTCTTCCATGTCCAGCTCTCCGACGTCGCTGATGTTCCGCGAGAGATGGCAAGCGACGCCGAGCGGATCCTCCCCGGCGAGGGCTCCTCAGCGCCGCAGCCCCTCCTCGCCAGGCTGGCCGAAATCGGCTACTCGGGCGCCGTGAGCGTGGAGCTGATGAATCCCGCCCTCTGGCACGTGCCGCCGCGGCAGTTTGGCGAGGTGGCAATGACAGCCCTCCGCCGGCTCCTCGGCCAGGCCGACATGGGAAACGCCCCGGGGCGTTGACGATTCCTCGCTTCCGCAGGGGAGGGCGTCGTAGAATGTTTGGAGCTGTCCCGACGCTCTGATCATCCCGATTGCGGAGCTTCCCATGTCCCATCGCACCGTCGCACGTCGCCTCCTGTTCGGTCTCCTCGTGGTCACTGCGTGTGCCTTCGGCACCGCACCGCGGGAAGCCAGGGCGTTTCATGGCCACCACGGCTTTCATCATGGCGGCTGGCACAGTGGCTTTGGATTCGGCCACGGAGGCTTTGGCCACTGCGGCTATGGAGGCTGGGGAGGCGGCTATGGCTGGGGTGTCCCCTGCTGGCCTGTGATCGGCAGCGTCTCCTACGGCACCGGCTTCGCGGTCGGTGGCACGCGCTTCTGGTCGGGCACGACGGTCTTCGGTGTCCCCGCCTTTGGCGGCTGGGGCGGCTGTGGCCCGGTCTGGGGGGCTCCGGCTTGGGGGGCTCCGGTGTGGGGGGCTCCGGTGTGGGGCGGTGGCTGGGGGGGGCCCGGCTGGATCGGCGGTGGCTGGGGAGGTGCGCGCTTCGGAGGCGTTGGGGCCTGGTACGGCGGCTGGAGTCCTGGCCCGGCGTGGGGCTGGAATCCCGGCCCTGCCCGGGGCTGGAACCGCGGTCCTGCCCCTGGTTGGGCGATCCCGTTTGCAAGCGCCGCACCGATCAGCCGGCTGCCCGTCGGGCGTGGGCTCCTCGGTGCTCCGGCGATCGACGCGGCCGTCGAGGTCGCGATCCGCACCAGCAACGCGCCGGCAAGGGCCCGGGCGGCCCGGCTTGTCGCCCTCGGCGACCGGCACCTTCGCGCTGCGGTCGATGAGCCGGCGAAGCTTGCCAAGGCGATCGACGCCTACCGCCGCGCCGCGAGCATCGCCCCCGATCAACCCGATACGTTTCTCCGTCAGGCGATCGCCTTCACGGCGGCCGGGAAGGGGACGGCGGCGGCCACGGCAGTGGGCCGGGCGGTGGCGATCGACCCGCGGCTCGCGGAAGGAGGCGGGGCGAAGGGCGTCCGGAATGAGATCGCGCTTGCAGGCCGTGCTCCTGCCGATGCGGCGCCGCCACTCGCTGCCCGGAGCAGCAAACTCCTCACGCGGATCTTCGCCGATTCGACCGCGACGCCGGAGGCACCCGCCGAAAATTGGATCGCCGATCGCTGGCTCGATCGCGACGCCGGGCCAGTGATGGTCGCCGCCCGACCCTGACCTGTGGCGGGGCGGGAGGTCGGGTAAGATTGAGCGATTGCCCCGCAACCGCTTCCCCTTCCCACCACCACCCATGACGAGCGCCGCCCCCTGTGCCCGGATCGATCTGACGCTCCCTGAGGGGCGGGCCCGTCTCGAGGCGTTGCGCGGAAAGCTCGTCTCCCAAGGGGACGTGATCAGCCCCGCCGGACGGCAGAAGACGATCGACGTCTTCGGTGAGCCGCTCTCGCCGAAGCAGGTCGTGGAACGGATCTGTGCCGACGTCGCCGCCAAGGGGCTCGACGCCGTCCTCGACTACACGCGCCGGATCGATTGTGTCGCCATCCCCCGCGACGGCCTGTTTGTGGCGCCAGAGGCCCTCGCTGCGGCCCACCGCGAGGTGGACGGGGAGTTTCTCGACTCGGTCCGCCGCATCCGTGCCAATGTGGAGCGATTCCAGAAGGCGATCCTCTCCCACGACGTGAGCGTGCCGCTGGCCGGCGGCGGGTCCCTCCGCCAGCGTTATCTCCCGCTCGACCGGGTCGGCGTCTGCGTGCCGGGCGGGGCCGCGGCCTACCCCTCGACGCTCCTCATGACCGTCGTGCCGGCGCAGGTGGCGGGCGTCGGCGAGATCGTCGTCGTCGCCCCGCCGACGAAGTATGGCTCGGAGAATCTTCACGTCCTTGCCACCTGCCACGAACTCGGCGTCACGAAGGTGGCCCGGTGCGGCGGTGCGCAGGGGGTGGCCGCGCTCGCCCACGGCTTCCCGGCGGAGCAGGGGAGCGGCGGCCTTGTCCGCGTCGACAAGATCGTCGGCCCGGGCAACCTCTTCGTGGCGCTCGCCAAGCAGCATGTCTTCGGCACCGTCTCGATCGACTCGATCGCCGGCCCGAGCGAGATCGTGATCGTGGCCGACGATCAGGGTCATCCCGAGTACATCGCCGCCGACATGCTCGCCCAGGCGGAGCATTCCCCCGGCTCGGCGATCCTGCTGACGGCCTCGCGCCGACTCGCCGACGAGGTCGCCTTGGCCCTCGTTCGCCGTCTTGCCGTCCTCGAGCGATCCGACCTCACGCGCGACAGCCTGGAGCGCTTCTGTGGGATCGTCGTCACGCGCGACGATGCCGAGTCGGCCCGAATCGCCGACGAACTTGCCGCCGAGCACCTCTCGATCGACACGGCCAATCCCGAGGCGACGCTCGCCTCGATACGCCACGCCGGCGCCGCGTTCCTCGGGCCCTGGAGCCCGGTGGCGGCGGGAGATTACGCCGCCGGCCCATCGCACGTCCTCCCTACCGGCGGCACCGCCCGGTTTGCCGCCGGGCTCTCGGCCAACGAGTTTCTCCGGGGCGGGAGTGTGATTCATCTCGCCCGGGCCGATTTGGCTGCGATGTCTGCCGATATCACCCGCATCGCCGATACCGAAGGGCTTACCGCCCACCGCCGCAGCGTCGAAGCCCGGACAGCCCAGCCATGAACAGGATCGGCTCGATGGACACAAGCGCCTTCTTCGTCGGCTTGGGCACGCTGTCGCTGATCAACGCCGGGCTCGCCCAGGCGAAGAACCGCAGCGGGCTGCTGTGGTGGCTGTTCTCGCTGTTCCTCGGCCCGATCGCCACCTTCCTGATCGTCGTCCTCCCGAAGGGACCTCCGTCGATCGAGTGACGTTTCTGTCTGCCGGCTGCCGGCACATCTCCTCCGGAAATATGTTCATGCCCCGCTCCATCCCCTCCTCCCTGCTCGCGGCCGGCCGCTGCGTGGCCGCGATCGTTGCAGCGTCGCTCCTCGCCCTGCCGATCGACGCCGCCGATCCGCCGCCGCCCCCGCCGGTCGACCGGGTTCTCCCCGGTTGGAAGCTCGCCTGGAACGACGAGTTTGACGGGGAGGCGATCGACGAGAGCAAGTGGGGCTTCGATGTCGGCAACGGCTTCTACAATTACGACGCGAAGCAGTGGATCCACGGCTGGGGCAACGACGAACTGCAGTACTACACGCGTGATCCCGACAACGCCTTCGTGAAGCGGGGCACGCTCCACATCCGGGCCATCAAAGAATCGCACGACGGCTTCGGCTACACCTCCGCCCGGCTGCGGACCCGCGCGAAGGACGGCACGAATCTCTTCAGCCAGGCCTACGGCCGGTTCGAGTTCCGCGCGAAGCTCCCGCTCGGGCAGGGGATCTGGCCGGCGCTGTGGCTGTTGCCTGCGGGGAGCGAGTACGGCGGCTGGGCGGCATCGGGGGAGATCGACATCCTCGAGACGAAGGGGCAGGAGCCGAAGCGGATCCAGGGCGCGCTCCACTTCGGCGGCCGCTGGCCTGCCAACACCTTCACCGTCGGCGAGCATTTCCTTGACTCGGGCTCGATCGCCGACTTCCACGTCTACGCCCTCGAATGGAACCCCGGCGAGATGCACTGGGAGGTCGACGGCAAGGTGTATGCCACGATGAACTCGTGGTGGAGCACGGGCCGGGCCGACGAGAAGGGGGGCGTCGCCCCGCAGGCCGAGGCCGATCTCAATCCCTGGCCGGCGCCGTTCGACAAGCCGTTCCAGGTGTTGATCAATCTCGCCGTCGGCGGGAAGTTTCTCGGGAATCCCGATGCCACGACGCCGTTCCCGGCCGAGATGGAAGTCGACTACGTCCGTGTCTACGAGCGCACAGGCCCCCAGCCGGCGCTTATGCCCAGGGGCAAGGGGAAGCTTCCGTTTGCAGCCCCGGCCCGTTGAATGGACGATACGAGCCCAAAAAGAAGTCCTGACAGTGAGGAAGATCGATGCGTAGGTTCGGATGTTTGATCGTGACGGCGGCACTGCTTTGCACGGCGCCGATGAGCGAACGTGCCCCGGCCGAGGCGCTTCCCTCCTGGAATCAGTGGCGCGGGCCCACCGGGCAGGGGCATGCCCCGGCAGCGAAGGATCTCCCGCTGGCGTGGAGCGAGAGCGAGAATGTCGCCTGGAAGACGCCGGTCGAGGGGAAGGGCTGGTCGAGCCCGGTGCTCGCTGACGGCCGCCTCTGGCTGACGACGGCCGTCGAGACGCCCCTCTCTGAGGCTGAGAAGGCCGAACGGCTGGCGAACGTGGAAAACTCCTCGTCGCTCCAGGTGTCGGGGCCGGTGAGCCTGCGGGCGGTCTGCCTCGATGCTGACACGGGGAAGGTACTCCACGACATCGAGCTCTTCCGCCAGTCGCAGCCCGACCCGATCCACTCGCTCAACTCCTATGCCTCCCCCTCGCCGATCCTCGACGGCGGGCGGCTCTACTGCCACTTCGGCACCAACGGCACTGCCTGCGTCGATGCGGCCTCCGGTGAGATCGTCTGGACGCATACGCTTCAGAAGATCAAGCACGAGAACGGCGCCGGCGGCACGCCGGTGCTCTTCGACAACCGACTGATCTTCGACTGCGACGGGAGCGATCAGCAGTACATCGTCGCCCTCGACACCGCCACCGGCGCTGTGGCCTGGAAGACGGAGCGATCGGGGGAGCGGAATCCCGAGCCCCAGCTCAAGAAGGCCTATGGCACGCCATTGCTGGCCGAGGTTGACGGCAGCACCGTCCTCCTCTCAACCGGCGCCGATTGGCTCTACGCCTACGATCCGACCGATGGCCGCGAACTCTGGAAGCAGGCCTACGGCGTGCTCGGGTTCTCGATCGTTCCCCGACCGATCGTCGGCCATGGGATGGCCTACATCAGCACGAGCTTCATGCAGCCGGAACTCCTCGCCGTGAAGCTCCCCTCCGGCGACGCACTTCCCGAGATCGCCTGGCGGGTGAAAAAGAGCGTCCCGAACATCCCCTCGCCGATCCTTGTCGGCGACGAGATCGTGATGGTGAGCGACAAGGGAGTGGCAACCTGCCTCGACGCCAAATCGGGCGAGGTCCGCTTCAGCGAGCGGCTCGGCGGCAATTTCTGTTCGTCGCCGCTGTATGCCGACGGGCGGATCTGGGTCGGCAATCGGGAGGGGCAAACGTTCGTCCTCACACCGGGGAAGGAGTTCCACGTCGAGGCGACGAACCAACTCGACGGCGAGATCATGGCCACGCCGATCGCCGTCGGGCCTGCGTTCTTCCTCCGCACCGACAAGGCGGTCTACCGGATCGAGAGCGCTGACGCCGCGGGGAAGCGTCCCTGCGGCTGACGAGTGAAAGCCTGACAAAACGAGGTGTGTGATGGGCGACAAGAGGCTCTCGCGGCGGTCGATCCTCCGGGCGGCAGCCAGCGCCGGGCCGGCGCTGTTGACGATCTCGGCCGGCAGCCGGCGCGTCCTCGGGGCGAATGACCGGCTCGACATCGGCGTGATCGGCGTCGGCGGCCGCGGCGGCTCGAACCTCGATGCGGTGGCGGGAGAGAACATCGTCGCCCTCTGCGACGTCGATTCGGCCACCCTCGGAGCCGCTGCGGGACGGTTCCCGGCGGCGGCCCGATTCTCCGACTACCGGGCGATGCTCGCCGACATGAAGCTCGACGCCGTCGTCATCTCCACCCCCGACCACCACCACGCCCCGGCCACCGTCCGCGCCCTCCGCCGCGGCCTCCATGTCTACTGCGAGAAGCCTCTCACCCACACCGTCGAGGAGGCGCGGCTCGTTGCCAGGCTCGCAGCCGAGAAGGGGCTGGCTACCCAGATGGGGACGCAAAACCACGAGCACCCCGGCTACCTCCGGCTGGTGGAGCTGCTCCGCGGCGGGGCGATCGGGAAGGTGAGCGACGTCCACGTGATTACCGACCGCCCCGGGAAGTGGTGGCCGCAGGGGATCGAGGCGCCCAAGGGGGGCCAGACCGTGCCGGCGAATCTCGACTGGGACCTGTGGCTCGGGCCCGCTGCCAGTCGCGGCTACGACCCGGCCTACGTCCCCTTCAAGTGGCGCGGCTGGTGGGACTTCGGTTGCGGGGCAGTGGGGGACATGGCGATCCATCTGGCCGACCCTGCCTTCTGGGGGCTCGGGCTCGGCGGGAAAATCCGCGTCGAGTCGAAGGGCCCGCCGCCCCAGCCGGCCAGCGCCCCGACCTGGATGGAGACGACGTTCTCGTTCGGCCCGCGCGGTGACCGTGGGCCGGTGACGCTCCATTGGTACGAGGGTGAGGCGCAGCCACCGGCGGCGATCGCCGCGGAGATCCCGATGAACGGCTCGCTGTTCGTCGGTGAGAAGGGGCGGATCGCGATCGCCCACGACGGCCACCCGAAGCTCCTCCCCGAGGATCACTTCCAGGACTTCGTCGCGCCGGCGCCGTCGCTTCCCGAGTCCCCCGGCCACCACGCCCAGTGGATCGCCGCCTGCAAGACCGGCTCGCGGACGGGGAGTGATTTTTCCTACGCTGCTCCATTCACCGAGACGGTGCTCCTCGGCAACGTCGCCTACCGGGCGGGCATCCCGATCGAGTACGACCCGTCCACCGGCAGGGTCACCAACGACGAGGCAGCCAACGGCTGGCTCTCGAAGGAGTATCGGAGCGGCTGGGAAGTGGCGTAACGGCCCGTCGTTGCCAAGACAGTCCGAGCTCGACCGACCCCCGAAGACGTCTCTCCCCGCGCTCCGGCACGCGATCCCACGCGTCAGAGGAGTTGCGAGAGAAAAGTCCGCGCCGGGACGACGAGCGGACCATCCGGACGGGCGAAGCAATCCGCCGTGATCGGCTCGGCGTCGATCACCACCTGGAAGGCGTGGGGGGCGCCGAGTTGCCGTTGGAAGTGAGCGAGCGCCCCTTGGAGCTGCCCTGACGATTGCTTCACCTCGACCAGAAACCACGGGCGGCCATCGCGGACCACGACGAAGTCGACTTCCCGCTTTTCCTTGTCGCGGAGATACGCCAGCTGGAACTCCCCGAGGCCGAGGTCGGTCCAGCCCTCGACGGCCTTGAGCAGGTGGCAGGCCACGAACGTCTCGGCCCGTTTTCCGACGTCACTGACCAGCGCCCAGTCGCGCAGGTACCACTTCGGTTCCTTTCGCAGACTGCGGGCCACGTTGGTGAACCACGGCTGGAGCATGAACCCGAGATAGAAGCCCGAGAGCGTTCCCAGCCAGCGACGGGCCGTGTCCACCGACACGCCGACCAGGGCCGCGAGCTTGCTGAAAATCACCTGGTCTCCCGAATGCGCCTCGAGATACCGGACGAGCGCCTCGATCTGACCGAGTTCGTGGATCTGTGTGAGGTCACGGATGTCCTCCCGCACGAGTTGCTGGCGGCGGAGCGCCGCCCACCGCCGCGTGAAGCGCCGATCTCGCTTCGTGAAGGGCTCCGGGAAGCCACCGTGCTCCCACAGCGCTTCCCATTCCTGCGCGGGGATCCCGCACGGGGACCGCACGATCCGCATCTCGTCAGGAAGACGTGGATCGACAAGCTCACCGACCGTGAAGGGATGCATCCGGTAGAGCAGATAGCGCCCCATGAGGCTGTCGCCCCCCCGGCGGTAGACGTCGAGACGGGAACTCCCGGTCACGAGGAGCTTCGTTCGTGCCCCGTAGGTGTCGAAGAACCCCTTGAGGAACGCCTTCCACTTTCCGTACTTGTGGATCTCATCGATGAGGGTCACTCGGGGTGTCGACGTCAGCCGCTCGAGCGCGAGCCGGCCTGCCGTCGCGGCGGGCCCGGCGAGCATCACGCCCCGATCGTCGGCGTTGTCCCAATTGAGCGTCTCGTCGGCTCGGCGGCCGCACGCGGTCGTCTTCCCCACCTGACGCGGGCCAGCGACGAACGCCATTTGGCGATCCTCGCGCAGATGCCGATCGAGCATCGCGTCGTAGATCCGTTCCCTGGGAACGCTTGGAAGATCGATTTCCGGGTCGGCGGCCATCCCGACCATCATGAGCTGAATCGTAAAATGGTCAAGACCAAAACGCGATGCATCTAAGAATGGTCGGATTTTTCTTCGCCCTTCTTCCTTCATTTTCCCGCGTTTCCACAAGGTTATGCTCAATAATCTCCCCCGCCGCTTGATTTTTTCCACGAAAAAGACGATTGTTTCAAACAGACGTTTGAATTGTCATGCCGCTGACTTCGCAGGTGTTTCCGGCGACGAATCGCCCCCACGTGGGGCCCCGGGAGGTGGAGGATGGCCGAAGACGCGCGGGGGCGGCTGATCGATGCGGCCGGGCGGGCGTTCGCCGAACGCGGCTTTGAGGGGGCGAGCGTCCGTGACATCTGCAGCGATGCAGGCGTCAATGTCGCCGCCATCAACTACCACTTCGGTGACAAGCAGTCGCTCTACGTCGCCTGCCTCGAGCAGGCCCAGTGCAGTGAGTCGCGGCAGACCCTCCGGGCAGCCGATCCGTCCCTGCCACCGGAAGCCAGACTCCACGGCTTCATCCGCGGCATGCTCGCCGCCCAGGGAGATCCCGATCGGCCACGGTGGCACAATTCGTTGATGCTCCGCGAGATGGCCCATCCGACCGCTGCTGCGGCGGCGGTGTTGCAGCGCTACATCCGCCCGCTCGCCGACACGCTCCGCGAAATCCTCGAACAGCTCAGCCCCGGTGTCTCGGAAATGCCGCACGACGGCTGGCCCGTCGGCTTCAGCGTCGTCTCGCAGGTGCTTTTCTACGCCGTCCACCGCCCCGTCGTCCGCCTCTTGATGGGCGAGGCGGAGCACGACGCTCTCGACGTCGATTTCCTCGCCGATCACATCACCCGCTTCTCGCTGGCCGCGCTCAGCCGCGGGCCGAATATCGTCGGCCTGTCCGCCGCGCCATCGGCCGGGACAAGGAAGACGGTGCCACGATGAACTGGGTCGCCTGGAAGATGCTCAACGGCGACACCGCCAAGTATCTCGGCACCGTGTTCGGCGTCGCCTTCGGGGTGCTCCTCATCACCCAGCAGGCCTCGATCTTCGTCGGCCTCATGAGCCGCACAGCCAATCCCCTCCGCGACGTCCGCGAGGCAAGCGTGTGGGTCACCGACCGCCACCAGCAAAATGCCGACGAGATCGAGCCGATCTCCGACGGCGCCGTCCACCGGATCCGCGGCGTGGAGGGTATGGACTGGGCGGTGCGGCTCTACAAGGGAGTGGCCCGGGCCCGCCGTCCTGACGGAATCTTCCGCCAGGTGATCCTCTTGGGAGTCGACGACCACAGCTTCGTCGGAGCGCCGCGGACGATTCTCATGGGCGACCTCGCCGATCTCCGCAGGCCTTCGGCGGTGTTCATCGACAAGGCGGGGCACGAGTCACTCTGGCCCGGCGAACCGCTGCAACTCGGCCGGGAAATCGAGATGAACGAGCGGCGGGCCGTGATCGTCGGCATCTGCGAGACCTCGGCGCCGTTCCAATCCTTTCCGGTCG
>CANGGC010000040.1 GCA_947453125.1 Planctomycetaceae bacterium
CAGGAACGGGCGCGTCTCGAGGGACGCGATGCCGCCGATCCGTCCGACAGCGGCTTGGCCGAGTAGTCCGGGGCGCGGTGGCGGGGCCTGTCCGGCCCCGGATGCGGACTCCCCGATAGCGTACGGGACGAGATCATGGAGCCACCTCCCGCCGAGTCCTCACCCCGGCGGCGCCTACCGAACTGGAACTCCGCCACCGAGCGGCGTCGGCTCTTCTGGATCCTCGTACCGATCGTTCTTCTCGCGGGCTGGGCGGAAAGGACGTGGCTCAGCCCGACGGCGATCGCTCCGACCGAACCGATTGACACGATCCTCGGCCGGGGTCCAGTGACCAGGACCATCGACGACGGCATCACCATCGAAGCACCCGACGACATCGGGCCGAGCGACGGCAAGACCGCGACCGGGGAACGTTCCGCCGGTGTCGGCGCGGCACCCGAGACGATGGCCGATCCGGCCGACCTGGCGCTCGTCCGCGACGACACCGTCTTCCGATCGGCCGACCAACGGGCGTGGTTCGCAATCTGGCAACGATTGCAGACGGAAGCTGCTGCTGACTCGAGGCCCCGCGGTCGGAAGGTGACCTTCGCGCAGCTCTTCTCGCAGCCGAGGAGCTTCCGCGGCCGCCGCGTCCGGATCGCCGGCACGATCCGTCGACTCCAGGAGGTGACGGCGCCGACGAATGCCCTCGGCATCGGCACGTACTGGCAGGCCTGGCTCGAGCCGGCCGACGGGCCGGCATCACCGATCGTCGTCTACTTTCTCTCCCTTCCCCCCGGCACCCCCTCCGGCATGCGGGTGGAGATTCCTTCCGTTGTCGACGGCGTGTTCTTCAAGCGTTGGGCCTATCAGGCCAGCGACGCGATCCGCCTGGCGCCCCTGCTGATGGCCACTGAACCGCAGTCCCCGCCCCAAATCACGAGCGGACGAGGGAGCAGCCCGCTCGTCGGCTGGGCGCTGTTCTCGATCGCCGGGCTCATCGCCACGACCTGGCTCGCCCTCCGTTTCGCCGCCGCAAATCCACCCCCGAAGCAACGCCACGCGGACTCCTTAGATGCCGACTTCAGCGATTTGACGGTCGTCGATCCGCGCGTGTCGTTCGAGCGACTCGCCGCCCCAAAGCCCCGCAGCGATGACGCGGAGACACCTCGATGAACCACCCCTTCCGATCCCTGCCCGGTGTCGCCATCTCGAACGCCGTCACGTTCCTTCTGGCATTGATCCTGGTGGTGGAGAATCCTGCGGCCGCGGCTGATCCGGCTGATGCGGGCGGCCGCACCGGCGGGACGACCTTGGCCCGGTACCTCGAGACTTTCGCGCTCGATCGCGAAGCGCGGGAAGTCCTCGATTCGAATCGCGCTTGGGACGACGATCAGACGGCGCTTGTCGTTCGCGTGCTGCTGCGTCTGATGCTCGCGCCGCCGGAGTTCGGCGAGACCTGGCAGCGAGCGTCGGTGCCGATTGCCACGCTTGCCCCGAAACCGGAGGACGGCTTTGTCCATGCCATCGGCTCGGCAGTGTTCGTGGCGGAACTCACGCTCCCGGACGACCTCGCCCAGCTCGCCGGACGCCGCGCGGTCGATCTCGTGCGGCTGCGCATCGACGAAGTCGGGATGATCGACGTCGTCACCGACGCCGCTCCCCGCGCCTGGCCGCGATGGCACGACATCGACGAGCCTGCCGAGGTGTTCGGCTTGCCGGTAGCCGCCGGAGCCGGTCCGATCCCGGTGGCGTCGCCGGCCGACGGCGGTCACTGGCCATCCCCGCCGCCGGCCCATCTCCTCGTTGCGTCGCGGGTCGCCTGGCATCCACCGCGGCTTCCCGGGTCGGCGGGCATGGACGTCGGACTTCTCGACACGGTCGTCGACGGCCAGAAGCTCACGGGCGGGGACACCGAGGCCTTCTACGCGCTCCTCGCCGCCGCCGGAAGGGCAGGGGAGGGGGCCGTCGCCAACGCCGCTGGCGCGCCCGTATCGCTGATCCCGCTCATCGATCCGGCCGAGCATTGGTTCGAACACCATCGGGGCGCGCCGATCGCCATCGACGGCGTGGCCCTCCGCGCTACCCGGATCGAGATCGACGATCCGTTGCGGCAGCGGCAGACGGGCATCGATCACTACTGGGAAGTGTTCGTGTTTGTGAACACGCCCCTGATCAGCGTCGGGGGCACGGCCCAGGATCGCTATCCGGTCGTCTGCTGCCTCCGAACGCTCCCCGCCGGGATGCCGACCGGCTCCAACATCAGCGAACCGCTCCGCGTGGCCGGATTCGCGCTCAAGTCCTATGCCTACCCGCTGAGGACCCGCGACGGCAGCGAGATCCGCCGCGAAGCGCCGCTCCTGGTCGGCGGGGACGTTACTTGGCAACGGCCCCGCGCAGGCGCCACGCAGGGGCCGCTCGCCTGGGTATTCGCGGCGCTGGCGGCGACGATCAGCGTCGGGGTGGCCCTGGCCGGCTGGGCTGGCCGGCGCGATGCCCGGCGGCGGGCGGAGCGAAGGCGGACATCGCTGCCAGACCGCTTCGTTCCCCCGGGCGAAGGGCGTTCCTGACCGTCCGCGGCCCCCCCCGGCCCTGGACGACCGGATCGGCTGTCAGTGCCCTCGGGGAAACCGGCCCCCTTGCCACCCGGGCTCGCGGCGGAGAAAAAGGTGGCTTCCTTTCCCCACTCTCCGCCCCCCGAACCGTTTCTTTCCAAAGCCCCCCAGCCACAGCCCCTTAGGAAGCAAACCCCGCCATGCGACGCGCGAAGATCTCCATCATCGGTGCCGGTAACGTCGGAGCCACCACGGCCCATTGGTGTGCCGCCGCCGAACTCGGAGACGTCGTTCTGCTCGACATTCCGGCGACCGAGGGCATGCCCGCCGGCAAGGCGCTCGATCTCTTCCAGGCGGCGCCGATCATGGGATTCGATGCCCAACTCACTGGCACGACCGACTGGGCCGACACCGCCGGCAGTGACGTCGTCGTCGTGACCGCCGGCATCGCCCGCAAGCCGGGCATGAGCCGCGACGATCTCCTCTCCACGAATGCCAGGATCGTCGGCGATGTCGCCGCCAAGATCCGTGACACAAGCCCCCAGGCGGTCGTGATCGTCGTCAGCAACCCCCTCGATGCCATGGTCCAGCGGACGTTCCAGGTGACCGGATTCCCACCACAGCGGGTCATCGGGCAGGCCGGCATCCTCGACACGGCCCGCTACCGCGCCTTCCTCGCCATGGAACTCGGCGTCAGCGTCGAGGACATCTCGGCGATGCTCCTCGGCGGCCACGGCGACACGATGGTGCCGATCCCCAGTTGCACGAGCGTCGGCGGCATCCCCGTGACGCAACTGATCGCCCCCGACCGGCTGGAATCGATCGTCACGCGGACCCGCAACGGCGGGGCTGAGATCGTCTCCCTCCTCAAGACGGGAAGTGCTTACTACGCCCCAGCGGCGGCCACGGCCCAGATGGTGGAGGCCGTTGTCCGCGACAAGAAGCGGATCGTCCCCTGCGCCGCCTACTGCGACAAGGAGTACGGCGTCGGCGGGTACTTCGTCGGCGTGCCGGTGATCCTGGGATCGGCTGGTATCGAGAAGATCATCGAGTTGGATCTGCAGTCCGGAGAACGCGCGGCCTTCGACAAGAGCATCGCCGCCGTCAAGGAACTCGTCAGCGTCATGAACCGACTCTCCGCCTGATCGGCACCTGACCGCGGCCGGCCTGGATTCGGGAAGGGGGAGCGGCCCACCGCCCCCCCTTCCCATCCTGCCGCGACGCTGCAGGTTTCCCCGGCTGCGGGTGTCTCCCCGCCGTGCGCCCTGTCCGCAGAAACGACGATTTTTCCGCCGATCCACTGCCCCGCGGGGGCAGATCGACCTGGTATCAGCTGGCGCGATGCAGGGGAGAGGGCACGGACCGGTCGTTCGGGGAGTCTGCCGTTGAAGCGGCGGAGGGAGTTCCGCTAGAACCCCCCACGATTCCGCGTTCTCTTGCGGGGCTTCCCCACCCCGTGAACGCTGAATCACCCCCATCCGAGGTGTCGCATGCATCCCCGCCTTCCCGCCCGCACGCCCCCCGTTGAGCCGCAGTTCATCGGGGAGCCGAACTTTGCCACCGCGGCAGACGGAATCCCTGCGACCTCCCCCGTGCCGCGAGGCCTCCGCTCCCGCACGGCGTCGATCCCTGCCGCCGGTGCCTCCCCGCTGCCGACGGCGATCGGCACCGAGGGGATGTTTGTGCCGACCGGATACGAACCGGGATACGCCTATCCGCTCCTTGTCTGGCTCCCCGACGCGTCCAGCGGCCGGTTCGATCTCGGCCGCACGATGAGCCGTGTCAGCCTCCGCAACCACGTCGCCGTCCAACCCCTCCGAGCCGACGACGCCAACGCCGACCGCGAGGCGCTGGTTTGGCGGGCGATCGACAACGTCCGCGACCGGGTCTCGATCAACCCGCGACGGATCTTCCTCATCGGCCAGGGATCCGGTGGCACCGAGGCTTTCCGCATCGCCTGCCGACACGCCACTGCGTTCGCCGGTGTGATCTCGATCGGGGGTTCGTTCCCGCTCCGCGAGGGCCTGTTCGGACGCCTCGAGGAGGTCCGTCGCCTGCCAATGCTGCTCTGCTGCCACCGGGAGGCTCCGGCCGAGGTCGTCGGCCCCACCGACTCGACCCTCCGCCTATTCCATGCCGCCGGGGCGATGCTCGCGATGCGGATCTACCCGGGGCGCAACGACCTCTCGAAGACGATTCTCGCCGATGTCAATCGCTGGCTGATGGACGAGATCTGCGGCTCATCCGCTCCACGCCCGACCCCCTGCGGCTCCTGACCTCCGGCCCCGGGGGCAGCCCGCCATCGACGACGTCGGTCGGCACTCCCCAGACTCGATCCCCGGCCAAGGAAGGCGGGGGAGCGGGCAACGATTCGATCGCGGTTGGCAGTTTCGAGACACGGTCCTTGAGGGCCGTGGGAACCGGTCACGTCTGGCACGGACGCCAGGAGGATCCATCCATGACGAGCCATCCCAGCCGCGGCGGCAGTACGCCCGGCTCATCGGCATACCCTGGGCCGCCGCGGATCCTCACCTTTTCCAGGGGAGAGCAGCAGGTCTCGGAAACGGCGGTCTCCCCCCATGGGATCCTCGTCGCCCTCAGGGCCGAGGTCACTGCCAGCGGTGGCAACCGAGACGCCGCGCCGGTGTCGGTGACGCTCGACGTTCCAGACAGCCTGCGTATCGAGGCCGATGGGGACGTCATCCGCCGACTTCTCACGCCTCTCCTGGGCCGTTCCGTCGCTGCCGCGGGCCGAGCCGCGGCGAGCCCCTCGCCGCGCGAGGTGCTCGTGACGGCGGTCGGCTATCCCGATCGGATCGAGATCGAGTTTGCCGATTCCGGGTCGGGGCTGACTCCTGGGGAGCGGAACTCGCTCCCCCGCGGCCTTTCATCCGCCGACCCGCGGGAGTCGACCGATCCCCTGCTCGACGACCTTCTCCGTCAGGCCACCTCCATTGGGGCGACGCTTACGGCGATGGAATGTCCCGAAGGAGGCAGCGCCGTGACGCTCTGCCTGCCGATCCGCCGGACAGCGCTCCGGCGAGCGGCGTAGTGATCTCCCTTCCATCCTCCTCGAGAGCACGTGCATGGACCCCCACCTCACCAACTCCCGCCGCAGCCGCGCCCCGGTCGTGACGCCGGCGCAGATCGTGGCGCTCGGATTGGTGGCTGCGTCGATCGGTTGGGCGGCCTGGTTGCTGCAGGAGCGTCCCACGGCCGACGAGGTGGCCCTGCTCGAGGACACCACCCTCACGGCGCCGCAGTTGGCGGCCATCGAGGCGGCTCTCGACCGGGCCAACCTCACCGACTACCGCACCGCGGAGGGGACGGTCTGGGTGCCCCGGTCGCGTCAAGGCGCGTACAAACGCGCGGTCGTCGACGGGGATGCGATTCCCAAGCCATGGGGGACACGGTTCCACGAAGCGATCGCTTCCGGCGGCGTCTGGACCTCGACGTCGGCCCGGGCCGAATCATTGAAAGTCGCCCTTCAGGACGAACTCTCCCAGGTGCTCTGTTCGATGCCGGGGATCGAACGGGCCGCCGTGCTCTATGACGTCGAGGAGCGTTCGGGATTCCAACATGAACCGCTCAAGACCGCCAGCGTCGGCATCCGCACGACCTCGGGCACCGAACTCGACGCGGTCCGCGCCCACGGCATCCGCGTCCTCGTCGCCTCGTCGATCGCGGGGCTCGAGCCGGAGCGGGTGGCCGTCACCGATCTCTCGACGGGAAGGGTCTTCGCCGGTGCGCTCGAGGATCCCACCGCCAACGCCACGGTCGCTCCGGAGTTGGCCCGTCGGTTTGCCAACGAGACGGCCCTGGCCGGCAGGATCCGCCAGGCGCTGGCGTTCGTCCGTGGGGTGATCGTCGATGTCGCTATCGATGCCACGCCGCTCCCCACCACCACCGAAAGCCCGCTCCCCACGGTGACCGATCCGTCCGAGCCACCCGTCGCGGCCGCCGCCAACGCGCCTGCCGAGCTGCTCCCCCCGGCCCCCCCGCCATCGCGACAGCCTGTCACCCCGGGCGCTCCCGCCGGGTTGGCTCGTCCCCGGAACGCCAATCCGGAGATTCCCGGCGTGGTCCATGTCACTGTCTCGATCCCCGACAGCTATCTCGCCGCCGCTGTTCACGCCTCGAAGAGCCGTTCGCCGGCCGCCCCCCCCGCCGACAGCGACACCGCTCCCGCCGCCGACACCGCGGCCGGGGCCGAAGATCGCGAACTCGAGCGTCTCCGTGAGATCGTCGGCCGGGCGCTCCCGTCGTTCGACAGTCCCGATCGCCTCCGCGTTCTGGTGACGAGCTTCCCGGCCATGGTTCCCGACGCCACGGAACGTCGTGCGGAAGCCCTCGATGATCCCCGGCTTCTGCCTGCCGATCGCAGCCCAGCAGCGAAAGTCACGATCCAATCCGAAGTCGACATCCCTCCGTCGCCCCACCCGTTGCCCAACCTGCCGCGCGAAGCGTGGCTGGCCGCCACGAGCGTCTTCGTCGGACTCCTCGCGGGCTTCCTGTGGTGGGCCGGCAGTCGAAGCAGTGGCCGGCCGGAAGAGTCGCTCCCGGGCTGGAAGGCATCCGACGACGACGACCACGCCAGCGCCGACGACGACCGGAGGCTGGCTGCATGATGTCGAGCCTGTCACAAACGTTCGCGACTCGCCCCCCGTTCGGCGCCCCGGCGGCAGTGCGACTCCGGTGGTTTGTCGTGACTGTCGGCCTCATCGTCTCTCTCGGCGGGGCGCCCTTGGTTCTCGGGGCTTCAGCCGAACTGTCACCCGAGCCAGCCGCCGAGCCGATCGCCGAAGTGACGCCGGCCCGACTCCTCGAACCGACCTTCCCCGATGCCATTCCGATCGGGGCGATCCCTGCCGGCGCCACGATGAGTGCTGACGAGGCGTCCGGATCCGCGCGGGGGGCATCGAGCCTCGATCTCCGCATCACCGCATTCCTGGGGGCGCTGCTCGCCGCGGTGCTGTTCTTGAAGTGGAACGGGCGGCGGACGATGCACCGACCTCCGGCCGAGGTGTTCGCGGTCCTCGGCGAGGCCTCCCTTGGCGGCCAGCACGTGGCCCGGATCGTCCGCTTCGGCCCGAAGACGATCCTCGTTGGAGTGTCGGGCGCGACCTGCACGACGCTGGCCGAGATCGACGATCCCGGCGTGAGCGAAGCGATCGCCGCAGCCTGCCTGCCGTCGGCCGTGGCAGGATCCGCTGGCGCCCCCACCCGTGTCGGTCTTCCGCTGCGGGTACGGGCCGTACTCGGGGTTTTCCTCCTCCTGCTGGCCTCGCTCCCGACGGCACCATCCCGGGGCGACGAGGCCGCGGCCTCCGCGTCTCCCGATCTCCCGGCCGCGTCGCTTGCTCCTGCCCCCCCCACGACGATCGGCACGCTCGCTGGCGGTCGACCGACGACCGACATCGCCGCGCTGCCGGCCTGGAGTGATCTCACCACCCGGTCGCTCGGCCCCCGCTCGGTCGACGGGATCCTCTCGGCGGTGATCCTCTTCGGTGTGGCGAGCATGGCCCCGGCGATTCTCCTCATGACGACGTCATTCGTGCGGATGTCGGTGGTCCTCTCACTCGTCCGGCAGGGCCTCGGCACCCAGGGGCTCCCCTCCAACCAGATCGTGACCTCGCTGGCGCTGTTCCTCTCGCTGCTGGTGATGTGGCCGGTGTGGACGTCGGCCTACCGAGAGGGGGTCCAGCCGTTGCAGGAGGGAAAGATCGACGCGAGTACCGCCTTCGAGCGTGGCTCGGTCCCGGTCCGTCGCTGGATGGCGAGTCAGATCGAACGGGCCGGGAACCGGCAGACGATGCTCCTCTTCCTCGCCCGTCATCCCTCGGCGCCCCGCGAGGTCCGCAGCTACGACGACGTCCCCTTGGAAACCCTCCTGCCGGCATTCCTGGTCAGCGAACTGAAGACCGCCTTCTCGATCGGTGTCCGGTTGTTGCTGCCGTTTCTCGTCCTCGATCTCCTCGTCGCGACCCTCCTTGCCTCGACCGGCCTGGGGATGGTGTCGCCGGCGACGGTCTCCCTGCCCCTCAAACTCGTCGTGTTCGTGATGGCCGACGGCTGGTCGCTCGTAGTCCAGTCCCTCCTCGATGGCGTGCGGACCGTAGCCTGAGCGGGTCGATCGCCGCAGATTCGCGTCCCCGTCCGAGAGGCCCCCGTGGTCGACACCGAGTTCGCCGAACTTCTCCGCCACGCGCTGCTGGCCGCGATGCACGTCGGGGCGCCGGTGCTCGTGGTGGCGTTCGTCGTCAGCCTGGGCACGGGCCTCCTCCAAGCGGCGACCGGGATCCACGAGACGGCCGTCGGCCTCCTGCCGCGACTCCTCGTCGTCGGGCTGACGCTCGTGGCGACGCTGCCGTGGATGCTCGAACGAATGGTCGACCTGTTCCGCGCCGCGGTTGGAGGATCGTGACGGCATGGATGCCCTCTCGGTGCTCGCCAACTCGATCGAAGCCTCCGGCGGCCCCGGCCTCATCGTTGCGGCCGGCCTGCTTGCCCGGGTGGTGGTGGGCATCGAAATCGCCGCCCACGGCCTCCTGCCGACGGTCGAGTTCAAGGCACGTCTCGCCCTTGGCATCCTCGTGGCGCTGGCCGCCCTGCCGGCGGCCTTCGTCGCCTCGCCGCTGACAACGGCCGAGCTGACGCTCTCCACGGCGCTGGCAACGATCGCGGGGGAAGCCTGCGTCGGCCTCTGCCTGGGATTGATCGTGGCGGCGGCCGTCAGCGCCGTGGCCTGGGCCGGCGAAATCCTCGGGAGCATCGCCGGACTGGCTTGGGAGGATGGCGAGGAGGACGGGGCGGCCGGATCGTCCGCGGGCGTCGCCCGGCTGGCCCGCTGGCTGTCGCTGGCGGGATTCCTCGCGGCGGGCGGCCTGGACATCGTCCTCGTTTCGCTCATCGACGGGGTCCGATCGATGCCGGTGGGGTTTCTCGGCGGGATTGCCACCGCCTGGCACCCTTTCGAAACGTGGGCGCTGCGGATGCCGTCGATGGCGATCGGCTTGGCGGTGTCGCTGGCCGTGCCCGCCCTCGCCGCGGTGCTCGTCTTCCAAGTCGTCGCCGCGCTCGCCCTCCGGACGGCGTCGTGCGACCCGGGCCCTGGGATGCTCCACGCCGCCACGGC
>CANGGC010000041.1 GCA_947453125.1 Planctomycetaceae bacterium
AATCTCACGCTTCTCCACCGCACCGCCAGCGACGCCTTCGTGAAGCCGTCGCAGGCGCCGGTCGGCCCGGTCGCGAGCTTGTGCCGCGATGGCTACCACGTCGAAATGGCCGAGGAATACCGCAACGAGAACCTCTACGGCCATCTCTGCTTTCTGAATCTCCGCTGGCTCGTGATGCCGATCGGCACCGGGCCGGGGATTGCTGGCGACGACTCGATCGATTGGCCGCACAACCGCCCGGCGATCGAGGAGGCACGTGGGCAGGGAGGGATCTCGATCGAGGCCCATGGCACCGGTGGCAATCATGAGCCCCCCGTCAACGTCATCCACGGGCTCACCGATTCGTTCGACCAACTCGGGCCGGCCGACTACGAGCGATTCCTCGACTGCGGCTTCCGGGTCCCGCTCACCAACGGCAGCGATCATCCGGCGAGGGTGGCAGGCGCCGCCCGGGCCTATGTGCGGATTGACGGTGACTTCAGCTACGAGAAATGGATTGACGGCATCCGCCGCGGGCGGACGTTCACCACCTCCGGCCCGCTACTGTTTCTCGACGTCGACGGGCACACGCCCGGCGACTCGATCGCCAGGGGACCGGACGACCGCGTGACCGTGCGGGTGCGGGCCGTGTCGCGCGAGCCACTCGGCGTCGTGCAGGTGGTGTCGAACGGGATGGTGATCGCGGAGGAGACCACCGAGGAATCGACAGCGGAGCTGGCCGTCGAGCTGCCGGTGGGGGAGAGCCGCTGGATCGTCGCCCGGGCGAGCCGTGGGGGGGGATTCAATGCAATCGAGCGGGCGGGGATCGCCCACACGAGCGCTGTGCATGTCGTCGTTGATGGCCGGGGAGTGTTGCGGGCGGAGGCGGCGCGGGATTGGATCGTGCGGATGCGGGCCCACGTCCGCGACATCGATCTCAAGGGGAGATTCGCTACGGCCGGGCAGCGGAGCGAGGCGATCGCCTACGTGGAGGAGGGCATCGGTCGCTATGAGCGGCTGATTGCCAGATCGGGCCATCCCGCCGCCGGCACGGTCGACGAGGCCCGCGATGACCTGCTCCTTACGCTCGATCAGCTCCTTCCCCGCCCCGATGCGAGGACGCTCGAGCCCCGGCTTGCTGCCGCGGACTCAAGCGCCGGCTTGGCCGCGGTCGTCGAGCCGTTGGTGGTGCTCCGGGTCGACGTCAATCCGGAGTCGCGCGTGAAGATGGCTACGGTCAGCCCGCTTTCGGAGCTCGTCGTCGATCGCACGTATCGCGTCCTCCTCGAGGTCCGTAACGACGCCCGGATCCGTGCGCCGTTGCGGATCGCGGCCACCGATCGCTCGACGACTCCTCCCCGGCTCGCCCGGTTCTGCGAGGTGGGGCTCGTCGATGCGATTGCGTCGTCGTCGTTTCTCTCTGGAGCGGAACGCGAATGGAAGATCCTCGAGATTCGCCTCCTTGAGGCGGGGCGGCGGGAGGTCCACCTCGAGGCCGACGTCGGCCAGGGGACGCAGGACCTCGGCTTCCGGGCGGCGGCGGATCTGTTGCTCAAGGGCGTGCCGGCCCGCCGTGTGTCCGGCTCATGAAGAAAGGGTTGCGATGGTCGTTTATGGGGCTCGTCGTTGTCGGGTGGCGGTGTGGGGGACGATCGTTTTCCTCTCTGGCGTGACTTCGTTTGCCGCGGAGCCTTGGCCGACCGTGGCTGCGGTCGAACGCCAGCCGCTCCTCGCGCAGGCCCATCGGCTCGTCGATGCCCTCGAACGGCTGGGGAGCCCGCTTTCGCCGGAGGCGAGGAAGCAATTGTCTGGGCTCGAGTCGCTCGAGGACGATGCGGCGGTCACCCGGGGGATCGAGTCGATCCTCGATCCGCTCTGTGCAGTGGCCGTCGGGGTCGCCAAGGATGGCCCGCCGGCGGTGGCGATTCGCGAGAATGCCGGGGCGCTGGCACTCGTCGAGCAGGGATGGCGGACGGTGCTTGTGAAGGTGGTGAACCCCCGGGAACTGCGGGCGAGGCTGCGCGTCGGGAGTCCCCAGGCCCGTCCCCTTCCCCACGCCCCCGCAGCCGACGTCGCCCAGCGCTTTCTCGGGCTTTCGGCCTTCGAAGGGCAGCCGTTCACGCCGACGCTGTCGGGGTTGCCACTGGAATACCGGATCGTGGAGCTGTGGGCGAAGACCGCGGGCGATCGCACCGCCACGCTCGAGTTTTCTACCCCGCCGACCGACGGCGTCGTCGCTCCCCCGGGCACGACGTCGATCGTCGCCGCCTGGCGGTTTACCGACGGTGTTGCGGGGTGGGACTCGACCACGAATCAGGTGAACCTCGAGGCCCGCGATGGCTCGCTCTATATCGAGGGGACCGGCGACGATCCCTTCCTCGGGGCGACCTTCTCCGCGCCATCGAAGCCGGCTGGGCTCGTCCTCCGCTTCTGGGCGAAGGCGGAGGAGGCGGGCATCGGGCAGGTGTTCTGGTGGACGGAGGAACGACCGCGACCGGATGGCGGTCATGTCGTCACCTTCAACGTCGAGCCGGGGCGGGAAATGCTCTACGAGGTTCCGATCCCTGCCGACGGGCATGTCGTTGGTGTTCGGATCGATCCCAACGGCAAGCCCTGCCGGATGCGGATCGACTGGATCGAGGTTGCCTCGGCCGATCGGGGGAGTGAGTGGGCTGGGGCCGATGTCGCTTGCCGGGTCGCGCCGTCGAACGACGTGACGTTCCGCGTCGAGGACGAGGCGGGGCTTCCGGCGGTGGCCTGCTTCGAGATCCTCGATGAGCAGGGGCGCGTCTATCCGCCGCAATCGAAGCGGCTCGCCCCCGACTTCTTCTTCCAGCGGCAGATCTACCGCGAGGATGGGGAGACCGTCCGGCTTCCACCGGGCCGCTACGCGGTGCGCTGCTCACGGGGGCCGGAGAGCGTTCCAGAGGAGCAGACCCTCGTCGTCGGGGATGGGCCCGCCGAGCTGCGCTATGCCGTCCGGCGCTGGGTCGATCCTTCGCGGCGTGGCTATTGGTCGGGGGATCACCACATTCACGCCGCCGGCTGTGCCCACTACGAGAGCCCCACCGAGGGAGTGATGCCGGCCGACATGCTGCGCCACTGCATGGGGGAAGATCTCAAGGTCGGCTGCTGCCTCACGTGGGGCCCGTGCTTCGATTTCCAGAAACGGTTTTTCTCGGGCAAGCCCGACGACGTCAGCCGGCCCCCGTACCTCCTCCGCTATGACATCGAGGTGTCGGGCTTCGGGTCGCATGCCTCCGGGCACTTGAACCTCCTCCGGCTCACCGAACAGATTCCCGCCGGGGGGGATTCGAAGCAGCACTGGCCGACGCTCGGGCTCAACACGCTCCGCTGGGCGAAGCGGCAGGGCGCCGTCTGTGGCCCCGCCCATTCGGCCAGTGGCCTGACGCGCGTCGTCGGCCGCGTCCCGGGGACGGAAGGGGCCGACGGCCCCGGTGGCCTCCCCACGTTCGACATCCCCGCCTTCGATGGCATCGGCGCCAACGAGTTCATCATGGATGTGGCCCATGAAGTGCCCGGCCCCGACGGCCACCCCGTCCCTGCCGTCGACTTCCTCTCGATGATGAACACCGACCGGCGCGCGGAATGGAACCTGTGGTACCACGTCCTCAATTGCGGCCTCAAAGTGCGGGGCAGCGGTGAGACCGACTTCCCCTGCATGACCGGCGAGCGGGTCGGCATCGGACGCGTCTACGCCCGGCTCGACGGGCCTCTCGACTTCGATGCCTGGTGTGATGCGATCGCGTCGGGAAGGAGTTATGTGAGCGATGGCCGGACCCATCTGATGGAGTTCACCGCCGCGGCGGCGGATGGCGCGCCGCTCGAGATCGGCACGCACGAGAGCACGCTCGCCCTCCCGGCGCCCGCCGCGGTGACCTTCCAAACCATCGTGGTGGCTCGCCCTGCGACCGCGGGAGATGCCCCGGCCACCGTGCCGGTGGAATTGGTGCTCAATGGTTTCCCGGTGGAGCGGGTTGAGGTGCCGGCCGATGGCCGGGAGCATCCTGTCGCCTTCACTCACCGGGTGGAGCAGAGCTCCTGGGCCGCGATCCGGGTGTTTCCCGGGGCGCACACCAATCCCGTCTTTCTGCCGGTGGCGGGGGCGCCGATCCGCCCCAACCGCGACAGCGCCCGCTGGTGCCTGGCGGGCGTCGAGCAGTGCTGGCGGGAGAAGGCGGTCACCTACACGGGAGAGGAGCGGGCGACGGCCGAAGCCGATTATGCTGTGGCGAGGGAGTTTTTCAGCCGACTGGCCGAGTGAGTCTGGGCGGAAGGGGGGCGATGATGACGGGGGCACGACACCGCAATCCACGGAGCCGCCTGCTCGCGGTCGTGCTGATCGGCGCGCTCTGGGGCCCCTTTCCCGCGAAGCCGGCGCTCGCGGCCGATCCGGCGCTTGCCGGCCGGATCGAGGCGCTGCTGGCGGTGCGCTGTGGGGAGTGTCACGCCGGGGATGATCCCCAGGGGGGGCTCGCGCTCGACAGCGCCGCGGCCGTGGCCAGGGGGGGCGAATCTGGTCCGGTGCTCGTGCCGGGGGACGCCGACGCCAGCCTGCTTGTCCGCGCGATCCGCCGACAGGATGGGGGCGTTTCACCGATGCCCCCCGACGAACCGCTGGCGGCTGATGAACTGGCGTTGGTGGAACAATGGATTGCCTCCGGTGCCGATTGGCCGACGGTCGTGACCGAGGGGGAAGACGATGGCTCACCCGTGGGATCGGCCTGGGACGATTCGCGCAATCCGGTGATGAGGCGTTGGCGGGGGGAATGGATCGACCTTTGGTCGTTTCAGCCCCTCGAACGCTCCGCCGTGCCATCGACCCGCGGCAATGAGGGGCGCGGGACGCCCCCTGACGGCGTCCCCGCGGTCATCGACGCCTTTCTCGAGGCGCGGCTTGCCGACCGCGGCCTCCGCCCGCTGCCGCCAGCCGACCGGCGCACGCTCGTGCGTCGGATGACGTTCGATGTCACGGGGCTGCCGCCGAGCCCTGACGAGGTGGAGTCCTTCGTCGCTGATGAGACTCCCGACGCGATCGAGCGGCTCGTCGACCGGCTCCTCGCCAGCCCCGCCTATGGTGAGCATCTCGCCGTCACGTGGCTCGATGCCGTCCGCTACGCCGATACCAACGGCTTCGAAAGGGACGAACTGCGACCGCAGATCTGGCGCTACCGCGATTGGTGCATCGAGGCCTTCAACGCCGACATGCCGTACGACCGGTTCCTTACCGAGCAGCTCGCGGGCGATGAACTCGTCGGCGAGGTCCCGGCCGACGACGTGGACTCTGGAGCGCTCGTCGCCACCGGCTACCTCCGGCTCGGTCCCTTCGACAGTACGGCGCCGATCTTTCAGGAGGCGGAGCGGCACCGGGCCGAACTTCTCGCCGAGATCGTCTCCACCACCGGCTCGGCGGTCCTCGGGCTCGCGATGTCCTGCTGCAACTGCCACGATCACAAATCCGACCCGCTCCTCCAGTCAGACTTCTTCCGAATCCAGGCCTGCTTCCAGGGGACCGACGCGCGCGAGATGCCCATCGATCTGCCGGCGGTCACCGCCGAGATCGCGGCCCACAACGAGCCGATTCAAGGGGAGATCGCGGCAGCCAGAGCCGCACGGGAGATGGCGGAGAAGCGTCTCGAGGCGTTTCCGTCGCCCCCCGACGGAGTGGCCGAAGCAGCGGAGGCCGTCGGCCAACGGGCCCAGGTGCAGGCGGAGATCAGCGCGCTCGAGGAACGGGTGGCTGAGCTCACCGCAACGCTCCGCAGCGCGACACTCGCCGAGGTCGTCAGCGAGGTGGCGGAGATTCCGGCGACTCATCTGCTTGCCCAGGGGAGCCATCGGAATCCGCGCGAGGAGGTGGTTCCCGGCGTGTTTGCCGTGTTCGATCCGGCGCCGCTTGCGCACAGCCCGCCGCCTGGAGGGCGCACGAGTGGCCGCCGGCTGGCGCTGGCACGGTGGTTGGTGTCGGATGCCAATCCGCTCACGTCGCGGGTGATCGTGAACCGTGTCTGGCAACGCCTCTTCGGCCGGGGAATCGTCGCCACGCCGAACGATTTTGGGTTTCGTGGCGCGCGCCCCACGCACCCCGAGCTCCTCGACTGGCTCGCGTGCGAGTTCCGTGAACGGGGCTGGTCGCTCAAAGACCTCCACCGCTCGATCCTCCTCTCGGCGGCGTATCGACGATCCTCGGTTCCCACTCCCGACGACGACGATGCACGTCCCCTGGATCGCGACAACGAGCTCCTCTGGCGGCAGCATCCGCGCCGGCTCTCGGCGGAGGCGATCCGGGATTCGCTCTTGGCGGTCGGCGGACTGCTCCGCGCGGAACGGGGAGGGCCGCCGCGATGGCCGCCGGTGGCCGAGGAGATCCTCCATGCCAACCCTGCCATTCTCGAGTTTCTCAAGGAAGGCGCCGACGGACGCCCGCAGGGCTGGAACGCGCAGCCGGTCGAGGAGACGTTCGTCCGCAGTGTCTACATCGTCCGCAAGCGATCGCTACCCCTCCCCTTCCTCCAGCCTTTCGATCTCCCCGACGGCGTCAATCCCTGCGGGCGTCGTGATGTGACGACCGTCGCCTCCCAGTCGCTCAATCTCCTCAACGATGATCTCGTTCTCCGCGCCGCCGAAGGACTCGCCGACCGCGTCGAGCGAGCACTCGGCGATGATGTCGATGCCTGGCCGGCGGCGGTGGTCCGGCTCGCGCTGGGGCGTGCCATCGAGCCAGAGGAGCTGGAGGCAGCCGCCGACCTCGTCGACCGCCACATCGCCATCCATCAGTCATCCCCGGGCCAGGCATCACCCGGCGATCAGCGGGGGGGAACGGCGGCCCGTCGGGCCCTCGTCGACCTGTGCCGGGCGATCCTCAACGTCACCGAGTTTCTCCACGTCGACTGAACCGATCTCTCGGACGAATCCCATGGCCAGACACCCCCACGCTCCGCGCCTCTCTCCTGTGGTGCTCGCATCACGGCGGGAGATTCTCGCCCGTTCGGCTCTGGGAATCGGGGGCATCGCCGCGTCGCTTTTGGCCAGATCCGAGAGCCGTGGAAGTGAGCCGTTGGGGGATGGCGGGGCGGCGACGATCGATCCGCTGCGCCCCCTCGGACCCCGGTCGCCGCACCGGATGGGGAAGGCGAAGAGCCTGATCGTGCTTTTCCAGTACGGCGGCCCGAGTCAGGTCGATCTGTTCGACCGCAAGCCGCTCCTCGAGACGCTCGCCGGGCAGCCGGTTCCTGACTCGATCAAGGGGATCTCCGACCAGGTCGGAGGCGTCATCAACCACTGCAAGGATTCGCTCCTCTGCCCGCCGTGGGCATGGCGACAATACGGTGAGTGCGGACTGTGGGTCTCGGACCGGATGCCGTTGACGGCGGAGCATGCCGATCGGCTGTGCGTCGTGCGATCGATGCACAGCGACTCGTCAAACCACGCTCCTGCCACCTACCAGATGAATACCGGGTCGATCCTCGGTGGGAAGCCGAGCCTGGGGAGTTGGTTGACGTACGGCCTGGGAAGCGAGAACGACAATCTCCCCGGTTACGTGATGCTCTTCGAGGTGGGGGGCCTCGGAGGGAGCGCGAACTGGTCGAATGCGTTCCTCCCGGCGGCGTATCAGGGGACACGCTTTCGCCATGACGGCCGGGCGCTTGCCAATCTCGAGCCACCCCCTGGCTTCGCGCCGGTGCAGCGTTCGACGCTCGATCTCACCCAGGCCTTCAATCGCGGGCATCTCGGCGGCCGACCAGGGCAGCCCGATCTCGAGGGGAGGATCGCGACCTACGAGCTTGCCTACCGGATGCAGGCCGAGGCGGCGGGCGTGGGCGATCTTGCGGATGAATCGGCCGAGACGCGCGCGTTGTACGGTGTCGATGATCCCCATCGCCCCACGGCGTCGTACGGGCGGATGTGTCTCCTCGCGCGGCGGCTCGTCGAGCGCGGCGTGCGCGTCGTCCAGCTCTACAACGCCGTCGACAAGTACGGCTGGGATGGCCACGACAAGAGCCACGATTTCCACGAGCGCAACTCACGACAGACCGACCGCCCGACCGCCGCGCTCCTCGCCGATCTCTCCCGGCGCGGTCTCCTCGACGAGACCCTCGTGGTTTGGGGGGGCGAGTTCGGCCGGACACCGATGGAGCAAGGGGACGGCGGCAGGAACCACAATCCCTACGGCTTCACGATCTGGCTCGCCGGAGGGGGAGTCAACGGTGGCCGCTCGATCGGCGCTACCGACGAGATCGGCCTCCGCGCCGTCGAGGACCGACAGCACGTCCGCGATCTCCATGCCACGATCCTCGCGGCCTTCGGCCTCGACCACGAGCGGCTCGTCTTTCCGCATGATGGCCGCGACGAACGCCTCACCGGCGTGCTCGGGGCTGCCCGGCCGATCGGCGGAGTCCTCGGCTGAACGGCCGATCTGGGTCAGCGCACAAACGAGCCAGGGACGACGACTTCGGAGACATATTCCTGCGGGCACGGCGCCGTCTGGCTTTCTCCTGCGATCGGCATGAGCGTGCCATCGGCGGCCATTGCGTGCGTCGTCATCGGTGGGCACGGCCCCTCGGAGATCGCGCCGGCGTGGGCCACCGTGTCACTGATCAGGACCGCTCCGGGAGGGAGTGACGCCGCGTTCCCCGGCTGCATCGCCACGCTTCCCTGGGGAAACGCCCCGGCGGGAAGCGTGCCCGCCACGACGGCGCCGGGAGGGAGCGCGGCCACCGGCGCCGGCATGACCGTCGGGGCCGCCGCGGGATGGACCGGCGGCGTCGCATAGCCGGCCGGCTGGGGGTAGACCGGCGGGGCGGCCGGGTACGCGTAGGCGTACTGGTTGTTTGTGGAGGCGCATCCTGCCGCGATCAGGGCGGCGGAAAGAAGCAGCAGGGAGAACAGGAGCGGCGGGGAGAGCGTCGATCGGCGCATCGCGCGGGCTCCGGAGGGTGGCAGCCGCGGAACGGTAGGAACTGGGGGCGCCGGCGGTCAAGACCGTTCCCTCTGGTGCGAGGGCGGGAACGGGCCGCGGTCAGGAGGATCGAGGCGACCGTCAGGCCCCCTCGACCAGCGCGATGCTCGCGGTGAATCCGTGGAGGAAGTTGCGCTTGCCGATCGGCCCGATCTCCCCTTGGGCGAAGAACCCTGCCGTCGGGACCGGGCCGAGCGCGTCCTGGAGGCAGCGGGCGTCGTGGTGGGGCGTTTGGAACAGCCGGGTGCCCCGGCCGTTGCAGGTGAAGACGAGGGCCCCCGCCGGTGGCGCCGCGGTCGGCCCGAGCGTGAGGAGATGGAGGAGGTCTTCGTGCGCTGTGTCGGCGTCGCGGACGTGGAACTGCACCGTCTGGCCGGTGCGGACGAGGTCGCCGACGGCAATCACACCCGATTCCGGATCGGCCCCGACGACGTTGCGGACAAGGAAGTCACCACGCTGGAAGTGATCCTGGTATTCGCTCGCGACACGGCCGAGGTGGAGCGAGGAGCGGACGAGTTGACGGTCGGCCTCGCTCAAGTCGCCATACACCTCGCGGAGCCGTTCGAGCGCGGGCCGCCCCCCGAGCTCGACGATCACGTTCTCCTCTGCCCGCGTGATCACCATCGGCCGCCCGATCGGGCGGCAGCCCTGGGAGACGACCGGCCGGATCCGTGCTGCGCCCCCAACGACTACCCCGACGGCCCCGCA
>CANGGC010000042.1 GCA_947453125.1 Planctomycetaceae bacterium
GTCGTCGCGGCCGACGAGTTTGACCAGCGCCACATCCCCCGTCGGATCGAGCCCGACGAGCACCGCATCGTAGAGCCTGCCGTCGGAGAGGCCGCACTTCATCGCCACGCCGGCAGGCTGAACGACATGGAAGTTCGTGAGGGCATACCCGTCGGCACTGACAAGCACCCCCGAGCCTCCCCCTGCCTCGCCCGCGAAGATCGCCACGGCCGCTCGGGATCCGCGCGCGATCGCCTCGATCCGCGCCCGCTCCGCGGCACGCACCGCCGCGGGAATCTCGACTGCCAGGATCTCTCCCGCGGTGAGGGCCATTGCGACTCCCCAAACGACGCGCCAGACAGCGTGCCAGGCGATCACGCCCGTGCAACCAGACAGACCGTCGCTGCCGAGCGGCCCACGCGCCCCCCCGCACCGACGCAGGAACCTCGAGTTCATTGTTCGACCGCCGGGGACGTGAATCGGATCGGGCAACCGGAATCAGACGCACTGACAAAATCGACGGTCACGCCCAATCGGCGCCCTCCCGCCACATCGACATCGATCGGAATCCCCTCGGGCGCCGAGGATTCGGACGAGACCGCTTCAATCCTTCGGCGGAACACCTCGCGGTCGTCAACCGTGACGACCACCTCGGAGCCCCCCACCGCCCGCGCGCCACCGGCCGGTGCGATCGACGCCCGGAAGCGGCGCCCCTCCGGCGGCAATCGCCAGACGGCCTGTGTGCGCGGCCGGATCACGAGCCCGGGACGGGCGAAGCCGTCCCCCGCGGCGACCGCCCGCGGCGCGAAGTAGGTCGCCAGCCCCGGAACACGCGTCAGGCCACCGAACCAAGGCTCCAACTCGAGTTTCTCCGGGGCCAAGCCGATCAGCGACACCGTCCGCCCCGCCGCCCAGTCGAGCCTCACGACGGCATCTCCGGGGAGGCTGATGTCGCCGTCGAGGAGCAGCTTTTCCGGGGTCCAGGCAATCTGCCGGGCGCGGAGTGCCCCCCCGACGAGATCGACCGCCACGGAGGCAGACGACTTCCCGTCCCCCCCACGCTGCGCGGCCAGATCACCGCGGAGCCAATGGATGCCGATGACCTTGGAACGCTTGACGGGGATCGTCTCCTCGTCGAGGACGACCGTGATCGACTCCGGACCGACCGATTTGATCGCGCACTCGACGAACTCGTGGGCGGCTGCCGAGCCCACGACGAGGAGATCGCTCTCGATGGTTTCGGGGAGCGCCGACAACCAGGCAGCACCGGGCGTTTGGGCAGTGTCATCGGCCTGCCTCCAGGCGACGCTACGCACCTTCCCGACAGGAATCTCACCCCGGCCGTCGGGGCGGGTGAGCGTGACGATGGTGCCGTCCCAGGCGAGATCCTCGCCGTCGATCCACGAGCCGTCGACGAGCGCCACCCTCACCCGCCCGGCCGCTCCACTCGGCGCCCCTTCCCGTTCCACGAGCCGAACGCTGTCGATCGGAACGACCTGTTCTTGCCCGGCGGTATCGATTCTCAAGCCCACGCCGTCGAGCGCCACGAGCGTCCCCGAGGTCGACCCGGCATCGGTCTGCTCGATCCGAAGTGACAGGGGCTCACTCGCACCGACCACTCCGCCCGTGACGCAGCCGATCCAGACAGCGGTCCAGATCAGATGACACCGCAGCGGAGAGCCCCACGGCAGACTCCGCCAGAAGCGTGGGCCTGCGGGGAGCGCGATTGTCGGCGGGGATGGTGTTCGCATCGAATGCCTCGGTTCAGCGGCAGGGGATTCCCCCGGCGCTCGGCCTGCCCAGGTCAAGGAGTCGACTCGCCGGCAGCGAGTCGCTTGAAATACTGCTCAATCGCTTCCCGGTAGTGGGCAGGGAACTCGCGGCCGATCTGCTGCAGGGCCTGCTCGCGCTCGTGGGGAGGGAGATTGCCCCAGCCTTCGCCCTCCCCGAGATCCCGCCGCGTCACCTCGCCTGCCCCCTGCCCTCCGGCAATGCGGCTGTCGTCCATCGGCTTGCCGTTCCCCGAATTGCCCGACCCCGGCGCTCCCCCTCCGCCGGATTGCTGGTTTTGCTTTTCCTCGATGGCAGCGATCAGCTTGTCGAGCGACTCGATCACCCCGTCCTGCACCTGGCGGGTGACCGGACCGGCACGTCCCTGCCCGAGACGACGCGTGATGTCGCGCATCCGCCTGGCGATGTGATCGAGCGATTCCTCCTCGAGCCCCGTCATGTCGGCCCGGAGGAGCCTTGCCACCCGCTCGTAGCGAACCGGAATCTCGTCCGATCGCTCGAGGAGACGATCGAGCGAGGCGATGCAGTCGTCGGCGCGCAGCAACCAATGCTGACAGGCCGCCGTGTGGAAGAGGAGGGAGGCGGGATCGACGACCGCCTCCGGCTCGAGCCCGGTGAGGACGACGAGCCCGTCGTCGAAGCGTTCCTGACGGACAAGCTCCCGCCCCAACCAAAGCCGAACGACCCCGCGCTCGAATCCATCGGTCGCCTCCTCGGCCACCCAGGCTGGCAGCGCTGCCGCCGTCACTGGCGGGAGGCCCGGCGTGGCCGGCACGACGGCGAGCACCGGCAGGCAGCGAGGATCCGCCTCGGCGACGGCGCCCATGACGACGTCGAGCCGGTCGAAGGCGGGATCGGCGCCCCGCTCCCCCCAGAAGGCGAGGGCCGCCTGACGCCGCTCCGGAGGGAGGCCGGAACGCTCGAGCCAGGCTTGGAGCAACTGCTCGACGTCATCGCGGGAGGGGATCTTCCAGGACGGGGGCTTCGCGAGATCCGCTCCATCTCCGGAAGCAGGCGCCTCAGGTGCCGGCGCGACCGGTGTGTCGTCAGCACGCGCGGCGGCAGGCCCGACGGCGATTCCCCCCAGAAGCAGCGCCACCGGCCACGGCCAGAGGGCCCGCCTGTGGGCTGACCACGCCATCGTGTTCGCTGCGTTCAATGTCGCTGCGTTCATCGCTCGTCCCTCATTCCGTCAAACCACTGACGATGTCGTGCGCGGCCCGTTCGATCTTCCGCTGCCGATCGGACAGACGGCGGACCGCGTCGAGCAGCTCGGGCTCTTCCGCCTGTTCTGCCCCTTCACCGAGGACCTGCGCGAACCGGCGCGTCCGCGTATTCACGCGCATCTGCAACGACCGGATCATCTTTAATTCGGAGAGCTTGTCGACCAGCGGCTGCTCGCCCGGTTCGGCGGGGCGGCCGCCCGCGGCCCCCTTCTGCTGCTGCTGTTGCTCGCGCTGCGCCTTCTCGAGGGCGGCGACCATCTCCTCGAGGCTGGCGACGATGTCCTGGATGATGCCCCGGGTGGTGCCGCCGACGTCACCGCGCCCGAGGCGGGCGGCGGCCTGCGTGGCATCGTCTCGAACCTGCTCGAGCGCCTCGGGGATCGCCACGGCCGAGCCGTCATCGCGGACGAGCGTCAGTGCCTTGACGGCGTCGGCTCCGATCGCCGTCTGCTCCCGCCCGAGCCGCGCCGCCTCCAGTTCCCGCTCGCGTTCCCGGTCGGCCGTCGGCTCGGCGGCGATCCTTTCAGCCGCGGCGAGGACCGCCTTCTCGGCGCGGAGCATCGCGCGCAAGCGGGTTTCGAGTTGCACCAGGAGCCGCTCGACCTCCTGCTCGCGCATCTGACGAAGGATCTCCTCGAGTTCCGCGCGGGCCGTCTCCAACTCCTCGATCGCCTTCTCCTGCTCCTGTCGGGCGTTGCGGCGTTTGGCTTTCTCGATCTCTTCCTCCGCCTTCTTCATCCGCTCGGCGGCCGCCTCGAGGCGATTCTGGGTGCGCTTCGCCCGCGACGACTCGTCGTCGCCATCGGGTGGCGGCTCGGGCTGATTCCCATCCTCCGCCGATTCACCACTCCCCTGCCCTTCGGCAGGCTCCCCTCCCGGCGATGGCTTCGTCGAGCCCCCCTTCTCCCCCTCTCCCGATTCGGGCTTCCCTTCTCCGTCGGGCGATCCTTCCCGCGGCTGCGGTTCGCCCGCCGCGCCCGGCTTTTGTGCCTCGGCTTCTGGTGACGGATCCTTCGCGCCTCCCTCGGGCTGCTTGCCGTCTTGCTTGCCGTCTTGGGGGGCCTCGTCATCGCCTTCCTTGCCGCCCGGCTTGTCCTCGTTGGATGGCTTTTCGCTCTGGCCTGCCTTCGCTTCTTTTCCCTCTTTGAGTGGCTCGCCGCCGGCGTCGCGCACTTCCATCCGCTTGGCGAAGCCGCCGAGGTCGCGGGAGAGATCCGAGGTCTCCGTGGCGAGGGCGTTTTGCCGATCGAGGAGCTGCGCCTCGCGGCTGCCCGCTTCGGTCGATCCCTCGATGTCACGTTGTTTCGCGATCAGCTTTGAGACCCGCGCCAGGAACTGCTTCACCTCCTCCTTCGAGTTGGTGAGGTGACGGTCGGAATCCCCCGCCTCGAGGAGCGTGAGCAACTCGCGGAGTTGCTCGATCGCCGAGGCCTGCGTCGTGCCCGCCTTGAGGAGCTGCCCCTTCTCGAGCAATTGCACGATCGTGTCGAGCCTTCCGCCCACCTCCTGATCGCGGGCCTGCTCGAACACACTCCGCAGCACCGCGGCCCGGCGCGGGTCGCTCGCCGCGAGGAGATCGGCGAGGCGGAGAAACGTCTTCTCGAGTTCGCGGTACTGGGCGAGAAGCTCTTGCTCGCGGCCCGCGAGGACCGCCGGATCCTCTCCAGCCCCTGACGCCGGCACGGCACGCGCGGGCCCACCGGCCGGTTCCTGGGAAAACGCCGGGAGGGCCGAGAGCCCGCCGAGGAGGAGCAGGTGAGCAGCAACCAACGACAGCCGTCTGGCTGATCGTCCGTACGTTGTCGGCCGAGGGGCGATCGGCGGAACGACGTCGTCGCGTCGGCCCTGCAGCCAGGCGTCAATCGATGTCATGGTCGCTCCAACGCCTCCTTGGCCCGCTGTCGCTGACGACGGAGCGTCTCCGATCGGATCTCCTCCTGCGTTCGGATCACGCCGCGCAGAAGCTCGATCACCTCATTGTAGGACTCCAGTTCCATCATCTTATCCAGAACGGCCCGCATCCTGGCGAGGACCATGTCAGCACGGGCAACGATCGCCTCGCGCTCGCTGGCCTGGGCAGCCCTGACCGCTGCGGCGAGCCCCGGGAGATCGCCAGCCGCGATCGCCGAGAGCGGCGTGGCGATCTGGCCCACGAGCCGCCCTTCGAGCTCCTCGGTGAGCATCCGGTTGTTGTCGAGTTCACCGCGGATGGCGAGGAAATCGCGGGCGATCTCGCCGGTCTCGCCGGCCGCGCGGGAGGCCGATTCGGCGAGCCGCCCTGATTCGAGCGGCCAGCCATCGGCCTCCGATGCCGCGGCACGGCTCTCTCCGTCGTCGCTCCCGGCGTTGTCCCCATCACCAGTCTCTCCCCCTGCCCTGCCCTCCACGGCGCCATTTCCCCCCAGGCCCGCGGCGAGTCGCTCGCGAGCCAGGGCAAGGTCGGAGACAACACTCTCGAATCGACGGCGGAGGAGGATCTCCCGGGCCTCGAGCATCGCCATCAGCGCCTCCGGCGTGACGACGTCGAGCGACCAGGCATCGCTCTTCCCCTCGTTCGGCCCGCCACCGAGCGTGCAGCCATCACGGGCCGCAAACTGCACCGAGAGCGCGGCCCCCGGCGTGAGGGCAAGGGGCTCGAGTTCGACGATCTCCGGCCGGTCTTCGGTGAACTCGACCAGCGGCACACCCGGCTTCACGCGTGACACCGCCACGTTGACCGTCGCGCCATCCTTGACCGCGACAGTCGCCACGGCATCAGCCAGGCTGTGGTCGTCGCTGACGATCCCCACGAGCGGAATCCGTGCCTGGGGCGTGACGGCGGTGGAGATGCCGCGCATCCGCATGGCGACCTGAGGCGCCTCGTCGGGCACCGCGGCGAGGACCACCGAGATCGGCTCGCGGTTGTCGAGGCCGTCGGTGTCGGTGAACCGGGCAACGAGCGTTCGCTCTCCTTCGACCGGCCCGAGTTCAACGGCGATGTCGCGCACGCCGCTCGCCGATTCCGGGGTGGGCAGCCCTGCCGACCCATCCGCCACCTCGGCCAATCTCGTCTCGACACCGTCCTCGAGCGTCACGACGGTCGCCGAACGGAGCGGCTTCGTGGACCGGAAGCGGAGGGAGACGGTCGATCCACGGGGCACCTGGAGGACCCGGGAGGCCGACACGGCCCTCGTGCCTCCCCCGAGATAGCCGGGCAGAAGCGCCGCGCATTCGAGCGATTCAAGCGCCGGGGCATCGACCACCACGAGGCGCAGGCCGCGCAGACGCGCATCACCGCCACGAATCTCGACGTCGAGATCTTCGTTGACCCCCTTGATGAGATGGCCGAAGGACTGCGCGCCCTCGGCCACGCCCCCGCGCACGCCCATCCGCTCGGTCCGCCACGGGCCGCCACGGCTGGCCCGTGTCCGCAGGTCGACGACCTCCGGAATCTCGCGGGCCGCGTCAGCCCGGACGCGGAGATCGACGTCGGTGCCACGGGCCACCTTGCGGACTCCGGCTGAAAAGCCCTCGGCCTCGAGGCCCGTTCGCCGCGGCCAGGGGGTGTCGTCGAGGAGGATCATCCGCCGCGTCCAGAGGTCGGCCACGGCCGGGCGAAGACACGCAAGCCCCACAATGCTCGCCACCGCCGTCAGCCCGGCCAGCGCCGTGGCCACGAGCCGTCGGCGGCGGAAGAGCCGCGCCGGCTCGACATCGCCTACCACCGCAACGGCCTCGTCGATCGTCCGTTCGAGCAACCTCCGATCGACGTCGCCCGCCGGGCCGGTGGACAGCTCGACGGCGGTCGAGAGGCTGTCGCGGAATCCGACATGCCCGCGCTCGAGGAGCGATGCGAGGGTGGCATCCCCCATCGACACCGCCAGCCTTCCCCACAGCTTCCCCCAGATCATCGCCACCAGCCCCACCAGGGCCAGGCCCACCAGCAGGACACGGACCCAGGCCGGCGGTTCCACGGCCCAATCGAAGGCCATCGTCCCGAAGAACACCGCCGTACCGGCCAAGCCTATCAGCGCCAGCGATTCGATCCACACCCAGCGGCGCGTCTGCTGCCGGACGGCCTCGCTGAGGACGCGGATCCGCGCGAGCCCCGCGATCGCGGAAGCCGAGAGCGGGGCCTGAGCCGACGCGGCGGCGTTGATGTCGACAGTCACGATGCTTTTCTCTGCGGCAGCCAACGGCGGGCATCCCTTTCCGGGTGGGAGACGGATGTCAGGCGAGTTTCACGAGACGACGGATGATCCACTCCAGACAGAGAAGCCCGGCTCCGAGCGCGAGGAGGAGGGCATTGAGCCGGCGTTTGAAGGCCCCATCGGGCGCCCCGGTCTCGTACTCGCGCCGCGACTTGTCGGGGATCCGCGCCGCCAGCGCCGCCGATTCGCTCGCCCCCCAGGGGGCATCGACGAGGAAGTGGGCCGAGCCCCCCGTGATCGCTCCGAGCCGTTCGAGGAGGCCACGGTCGAGGCGGGGACGCTCGAGCTCCCGATCGGGCAGCCGGGCCTGGACACGCCGGGAGATCACCTCGCCGGAGCCATCGCCGAGATCGACATCGATCCGCCAGCCCCCTTCCCGCGAGGCTACGAACCCCCCCTGAAACACCCCCGGCCGGCCGGGATCGGAGGAGAGCGGCACGTTGACGGTCACGCCATCGGGCCCCTCGACGCGGCAGATCGCCCCGGTTAGCACCGTGCCCCCGTCCCCGTCGGCGGCGACGAGTCGGACGACGACCGTGGCACCGACCGGATAACGGTCGCGATCCACGAGCACGCGCGCACGGCGGGAGCCGGCCAGCAAGCGGCCCTGGGAGACATGCCGCACCAGTTGCGTCGTCAGCCGCTCGAAGAGCGCGTCCTCGAGCGACCGCAACCGCCACGTTTCGCCACTCCCCAAATAGAACACGCTCCCCGACCCGTAGAACTGCCCGGCCATCGAGATCGGCCCGCGGGCTTCGGCGGAAGGAGCGACAGCGGCGCTCCCGGGGGGCGCCACGCGGGCGTAGACGGTGGCGCCCGGCTTGGCGACGGTGGCATCGAAGCAGGAGAAGATCCCCTTGAACTCACTCCACACCGTCTGGCTGGCGATCCGGCTTCCGGCCAGCCAGAGAAACTCCGCATCCGTGCCGTCCCGGGTGAACTGGAGCGGCATCGGATCCTCGAAGCCGGCCGGTTCGTCGACGAGCCCCTGCCCTGCCCGACGGAGCTCCACCGGATGGAGCCCACGGACCACGGTCGTCTGTTGGTCGGCAATCCACGCATCCATGAACACGTTGCCGGCGATGAGGACCAGCCCGCCCGATTCCCGTGACACCCACCGCTCGAGCCTGGCCTGTGCCGCCGGATCGAGCGAGCGCCAATCGACATCGAAAGCGACGATGCAGTCGTAGGTGGAGAGTTCCTCCGCGGTGGCGGGAAACGATTCGAGGATCCGCCGCGCGTCCTGGGAAGCGCCGCGTGCGGCGGTTCCCAGGAGGACGTCGACGGCGAAGCTCTTGTCCCGTTCGAGAACATTCCGCATGAACTGGTATTCGCGCGTCGGCCCACTCGCCATGAGGAGCACCTGGGTGACCCGATCCACGACTTCGACCTCGGCCACCTGGGAGTCGTCCGCCGGCGTCCGGTCACCGGGGGGGGGAACGATCCGCAGCACCAGTTCATGGCGGCTCGGTGCTTCGAGCCCCGGCACCTCGAATCGGACCGCGGCCAATTCGCCGTCGGCCGCCAGCACGACCTCGACAGCATCGATCACGCGCCCCCCCTTCGCCGCCACGGCGTCGTTGCCTCCGTCGGTCGGAGACCGGTCGGCCAGCTCGACTTTCACCGTCTGTCCGGCGAGCCCCTGGGCCTGGAGGTAACCCTGGACGGAGAAGCGATCCCCTGGATACACCCGCGCTGGGGAGAGCAGATCGGCGACACGGACATTCGTCGGCAAGCGGTCTGATCCGGTCCCCACGGTAAACACCGGCACCCCTGACTTGGCGAGGGTCCCGGCGGCGGCAGCCGGATCGACCCCGGCGTTGTTGCCGCCGTCGGTGAGAAGAATCACCCCCGCGAGCGTTCCCGGCGGTTCCTGATCAATGACCCTCACCAGGGCCTCACCGATCCTGGTCTCGAATCCCCGCGGTTGGAGTTGCTGCCGCCAATCCCCCTCTGCCGAGGTCTCCTTGCCGGCCTCCGGTTCGCCGGAGGCGATCTCCGCAGCGGCGACGGGGGCGTCCTCCGTGGTGCGGGGCAGCACGGCGAGCGACTCAGCGTCGGCGTCGAATCTCCACACCGAGACTTCGTGTGTGGGGGCGAGGGCGGCGAGCACCCCTCCGCGCTCCAGCACCTCGACGGCCCGCGCCGAGCGGGTCGGCGCGACGCCGGCGGCGGCCTCGGCCCCGGGATCGAGCCCCTCTGGGAGCGTCATGCTGGCACTGGCGTCGACAACGATGGCCA